>NZ_JAUZUV010000002.1:0-303038 GCF_031844265.1 Acinetobacter sp. RG5
GCATCACTTTGATTTCTGCCACATTCAGAAAGCCAATATGAATCTGATTGTTTTTCTGCTGTGCAACCTGACGTGCTGCTGCCACTGCCAACTTGGCATTTTCCAGTGCTTTTTCGGCATAGATCTGAAAAGCTTGTCCTTCATCGGTGAGTTTGACTTTTCTGGATGAACGATCAAACAGGACAACGCCTACTTCCTGTTCCAGATCCTTAATTTGCTGGCTTAATGACGGCTGGGCAGTAAACAGCTTTTCGGCGGCCTTGGTAAAACTTTGTTGCTGCGCCACGGTGATAAAATAGCGTAAACGTCGAAGTTCCATAGCCTGCCCGGTTTCTGATCAGGTCAGCATCTTAAGATTATGACCCACGTATTGCAAATAAGAATAGGTCGATAGTTTATATGAATATCGCTATATCAACAGATCCTGTTTTACTAGACTGCCTGATCATATAGATAGCTTGTTCTTCACCTATACACATGGAGTCTTGTATGACACAACACTATGACACTGATATTCTGATCATTGGTACCGGTCCTGCAGGTTCAACATTAGGTCTGGCCTTGGCCAATTATGGCATCAAGGTACAACTGTTTACCCAGTTTAGCTGGCTGGCCAATAGTCCACGTGCACATATTACCAATCAGCGTGCCATGGAAGTATTACGTGATTTAGGTGTTGAAGAACAGGTTAAAGAGATTGCTACACCTTGGGAGCAGATGGGCGAAAGCCTGATTACCACCAGCCTGGTGGGTGAAGAAATTGCCCGTTTAAGTGCATGGGGTACAGGTGATGAGCGTCATGGCGATTATATCAAAGGCAGCCCATGTCCTTTAGTTGATTTGATCCAACCCAAAATGGAAGCTTTACTAGTCAAGAATGCCGGTGAACGTGGTGCAGTTTATAACTTTAATACTGAATATCTGTCGCATGTGCAAGATGAAGATGGCGTGACTGCGACTTTCCTGAACCGGATTACCAATACTGAATTTAACTTAAGAGCAAAATATCTGGTGGGTATGGATGGTGCTAAATCTCGTGTATTGGAACAGCTCGGCTTGCCACTGGAAGGCGTGATGGCACGTGCCGGTACCGTCTATGTGACCTTTAAAGCTGATCTTTCTCAATACGTTCAGCACCGTCCTGCGATTCTGCAATGGATCGTGAATCCTGAAGCTAGCTTTGGCGACCTCGGCATGGGATTGTTACGTGCCATTACGCCATGGCATGAATGGATTATGGGTTGGGGCTTTGACATTTCCAAAGGCGAACCACAAGTGACTGAAGAACAGGTACGTGCCCGCCTGAATGCCTTTGTCGGTGCGAAAGTTGAAGAAGTCGAAATCCAGAAATTGTCGTACTGGTATGTGAACCAGACCTGGGCAACTGAATATTCTAAAGGTCGCGTATTCTGCGGTGGTGATGCGGTACACCGTCATCCACCATCGAGTGGCCTAGGTTCAAATACCTGCATGCAGGATGCCTTTAACCTAGGCTGGAAACTAGCATACGCAGTAAAAGGCTGGGCTGCACCTTCCCTGCTGGATTCCTATACGACTGAGCGTGCACCGGTCGGCAAGCAAATTGTGGCGCGAGCGAATCAATCACGTTTTGATTATAAATACCTGAAAGAAGTCTTTGGTTTTGACAATGGTGTGACTACACAAAAACAAATGCTGGAACGTATCTTTTCGGAAGATGAGCAAGGTGCTGAAATCCGTCAAAAACTATTTGAAGCTTTGGAAATTAAAAACTTCGAATTTAATGCACAAGGTGTAGAGCTGAACCAGCGATATAGCTCCAATGCAGTGATTAGCGAATCTGAGCCTGAAAGATTTGAGCGAGATCAACAGCTTTATTTACAGGCAACCACTCGCCCAGGCGCTAAAGTTCCGCATACTTGGCTGATCAATGCCAAAGGTCAAAAGCAGTCGACACTGGATATTACGGGTAAAGGTCGCTTTACCCTGCTCACAGGTTTATCCGGTAAAGGATGGAAGCAAGCTGCTGAAGCACTGAACTTACCTTATCTGGATGTGATTCAAATTGGTTCACGTGACTATCGTGATGTGTATGGAACCTGGAATGCCAAGTCTGAAATTCATGAATCTGGTGCAGTACTGGTTTGTCCGGATGGTTATGTGGCTTGGCGTTATCAGGACAGTACCAATAAAGCTTTTGATTATGAAAATACGTTAAAGGCGGTATTGAAGCAGGTTCAATTGGTTATTTAAATTATAAAGCCACCTTAATGGTGGCTTTCTTAAAGCTGATGATCAAGAACCCTGCAGCAAGTAACTGCCCACAACGAACAATATTTGTAGTCCTACAACAATACAAAACAACATCCAGCCTTTCTGACGCATTGCCGCCTTATCCATTATTCTAAGTGTTTTAGCCATGTCATCACCTCATCTTTGAGAATTGATACTGAACCGATCTATTCCATCTTTCTTTTATAGTGCAATAAAGTTGTGCATAAAACATACCATAGCACTTTATATACAATATAAAAGCAAAATCTAAACCAACTCAGCAGGAAGAAAAAAAATTAAAAAATCAGAATGCTTAAAAAGCAAAAATCCACCAAATTGGTGGTTGAATAATCCTATGTTAGTGAATTTATTTTAATTTTTCCATACAGTAAAATTAAGATACTATTTAAAAACAATATTTATAATAAAAAATTCATTCACCTTGTTTTAATTTCCAAGATGAGAATAAAAACACGGACATTGTACCAGCCAAATTCACTGCTAATTCTGCATGTCTTGGAGAAGGTTTAAAGTTTATTTTACCTTGCCCATGAGCATCACCCACTTTATTTCTCAATGATCCTAAACCTTCAATGATGGAACTACATCCTCCGAGAATTTGTTTGAAAGTCTGCTCCGTATGTTGAGATGGAGCAAGGTTTAATTCTTTACTCACCAATCTATACAGTTGATTTATATCTGGAGCATTGCCATAACCGACTTCGTATTCATCAAGAATATATTTGCAGGTCGATTCTAAAAGTGTTCGAGCTAATGTAATCGCACCTTCGGGATCTGTACTTCTTCGCTCTAATGCTTTCTGCCATATTTGATGTATATAATCCGAGCTTAATTCAGCAATCTTCAACTGTACTACCTGATCCAATGGAGGAACATCTAGACTTTCTAATACATTAAAGAATTCTTTAAATTCCGAATAAATATAATTTTCACGTTCAGCGTAAGATTCAAAATCCCACTTAATCCTAGCTTCAAATTCATCTAATGTGCGTATGTCTTTAATAAAAAATGGAATATATTCATAAAAGTTTTTAAATGTCAGTAACTATTGTCTAAGCTGCATAAATGCCTCTGAAGAACCTTTTTCATAAGTATCAGTAGCTCTAGCTATTAGCAATTCTTGTAAAAGTAAAACTTTTTCAATTAAATCGGACATTTGAGGACTCTTTATTCATTTTTTAATCTTTTTCAATTCTATATCTAATCACCTATAAATCTATAATTTGCTTATTAAAAAAGCCCCTTTCGGGGCTTTTTTAATTCTTGATTATATCAATTAGCCAATAAATTTACGTGCATTACGGAACATACGTAACCAAGCACCGTCTTGATCCCAGTCTTCTGGTTTCCAGGAATGCTGGAGCGCGCGGAAGTTACGTTCAGGGTGCGGCATCATAATCGTTGCACGGCCATCCTGAGAGGTTACACCGGTAATACCTTCCGGTGAACCATTCGGGTTCAACGGATATTGTTCAGTTGCATTGCCATGGCTGTCGACATAACGTAGAACCACCTGATTCGATGCATTCAGTGCAGCAAAGTTTTCCGCCGTTGCAACTGCACGACCTTCACCATGCGCCACAGCGATCGGCAGAATCGAACCTTGCATGTCTTGTAACAATACTGAATTCGATTTTTCCACACGAACGTTCACTGCTCGCGCTTCAAATACTTCAGACGTATTGCGATGGAAACGTGGCCAAGCATCCGCACCCGGAATTAATGGAGCCAATTGAGACAACATTTGACAACCATTACAGATACCGAGCGAGAAGGTTTCTTGACGGTTGAAGAATTTCTCAAACTGGTCACGCAATTTAGCATTGAACAATACGGATTTCGCCCAGCCCCCACCAGCGCCCATCACGTCACCATACGAGAAGCCACCACATGTTACCAAACCTTCGAAATCATCCAGGCTGATACGACCTGCCAGCAAGTCACTCATGTGGACGTCAACGGTATTGAAACCGACTTTGTCGAAAGCTGCCGCCATTTCAATATGACCATTCACACCCTGCTCACGCAGAATTGCCATATTTGGACGACGCAAGTTAATGAAAGGTGCTTCAATCGCTTCGTTCAAGTCGAATGTTGGTTGGGCGATAATACCTTTGTGCGCTTTATCAGTAATTAAGGCAAATTCCTGATCTGCAGTTTGTACGTTGTCACGTAGGCGCTGGATTTGATGAGAAACTTCAGTCCATGCCACTTGCAGGTCAGCACGTTCAAGTACCAGACCATTGATAGACAATTGGTCCGTATTGTTTACACTACCAACCACTGCAATTGCATCTTTAAGCGTAGATGCTGCAACTTCAGCTTGTAATGCTTCCCAATCTGCTTTGGCAATTTGTAGAACTGCACCAATCTCTTCAGCAAATAGGCTTGCAGTTGATTGATCTTCTAGAGCAACACCCAGACGTGATGCGAACATCATTTCTGCAACAGTCGCCAATAAACCACCATCACCGATGTCATGATACGCCTTGATCAAACCACGGTTGTTCCAGTCTTGAACCAATGCGAAGAATGCTTTGAAGTCATCGAAGCTATCCACATCAGGAGTAACTGAACCAATTGCTTTGTATACCTGCGCCAGAATCGAACCGCCTAAACGGAACTGACCTTTAGACAGATCAATACGAACCAATATAGATTCAATATCTTTCAGTTCAGGAGTCAATGTTTGACGCACATCAGTCACTGGCGCAAATGCAGTGATCACGCCCGACATTGGAGAAGTCACAGACTTGTCTTCACCTTCATCATTCCAGGTGGTACGCATAGACAATGAGTCTTTACCGACTGGAATCGCGATACCCAGTGCAGGACACATTTCCATACCGATGGCTTTCACGCCTTCGAACAATGCCTGGTCTTCGCCAGGTTGACCCGCAGCAGCCATCCAGTTTGCAGACAATTTGATGTCGCTGATTTTTTCAATCTTCGCAGACATGATGTTAGAGATCGATTCAGCCACAGATAAACGTGCTGATGCAGCAGGATTCAACAACGCTACTGGAGGACGTTCACCCATTGCCATTGCTTCACCAGTGTAACCAACAAGGCTTGTTGTAGTCACAGCAGCATCCGCGACAGGAACCTGCCAGCGACCTACCATCTGGTCACGCGCGACCATACCGGTAATCGAACGGTCACCAATACTGATCAGGAACGATTTAGAAGCAACAGTCGGATTTTTAAGAACGCGATAAATCGCATCTTTTAAATCAGTGACTTTAGCTGCATCAAAGTCATCGCCTTTGCGTTCAATCGTTTCGTAGGTACGGCTCATACGTGGTGTACCACCAAGCATCACTTGCATTGGCATATCCACTGGCTTGTTGCCGAACAATGGATCTTCAACGGTTAAGTGACGTGCTTCAGTCGCCTCACCCAGTACTGCAAACGGACAACGTTCACGCGCACAGATTGACTCAAATAATTCTAAAGAAGATGGACGAATCGCCAATACATAACGCTCTTGCGCTTCGTTTGACCAGATCTCCATCGGCGACATGCCAGGTTCTAAAGATGGAATCTTACGAAGATCTAGCACCGCACCCAATTCATGGTCATTCACCAGCTCAGGCATGGCATTTGATACACCGCCCGCACCGACATCATGTACCGACACAATTGGGTTGTGGTCTTCCATGCGCCAGCAAGTATCGATCACTTCTTGGCAACGGCGTTCCATTTCCGGGTTTTCACGTTGTACCGAAGCAAAATCTAGGTTCTCGCCCAATTTACCGCTATCTACAGAAGATGCAGCACCACCGCCAAGACCGATCAGCATGGCTGGACCACCGAGTACGATCAGCAAATCGCCGGGTAAGATCGGATCTTTTTCAACGTGATCTGGACGGATATTTCCGTAACCACCAGCGATCATGATTGGCTTATGGAAACCTTTAACATCGCCATTGACGTTTTGTTCAAAAGTACGGAAGTAACCATTTAATGCAGGACGACCAAATTCGTTGTTAAACGCAGCACCACCCAATGGGCCTTCAATCATAATTTGTAACGGTGATGCCATACGCGATGGTTTACCGTAGTTTTCTTCCCAAGGCTGTTCAAAACCCGGAATATTCAAGTTAGATACAGTGAAGCCAGTTAAACCTGCTTTAGGCTTACCGCCACGACCAGTCGCACCTTCATCACGGATTTCACCGCCTGAACCTGTCGCTGCACCGGCAAATGGTGCAATCGCAGTTGGATGATTGTGGGTTTCCACTTTCATCAGGATGTGAGCAGCTTGGCTCTTGTATTTATAAACCTGATGCCCGTTATCTTCTTGAGTTGGATAAAAACGCTGGGTATCCGAACCGACAATCACCGAAGCATTGTCTTTATAAGCCGACAATACATCTGTCGGTGATTCTTTATAGGTGTTCTTGATCATCTGGAACAACGACAATGGCTGAACTTCACCATCAATCGTCCATTCCGAACCAAAAATTTTATGACGGCAATGCTCAGAGTTGGCTTGCGCAAACATCATCAGTTCGATGTCATTCGGATTACGACCTAGCTTGATGAAAGCCTCAGTCAGGTAATCAATTTCGTCCATTGATAATGCAAAACCAAATTCATTATTGGCTTTTACCAGTGCTTCTTTACCTTCACCCAGAATATCAATCGAGTTCAGTGGTTTTGGCGCAGTTTCTACAAATAATACCGCAGCATCTTCAATCGCATTGAATACGCTTTCGGTCATACGGTCGTGAAGTACTTGCAATGCTTCTTTAGAGAGCTCTTTTACGCCCTTCAAAGTAAATAAAACGCCGCGTTCTAGTCGATGAACCGGCGTATTACAGTTTTTGAAAATGTCCGTCGCTTTAGAGGACCAAGGCGAGATGGTGCCGACGCGCGGTGTGACTAAAATCTGGATTTCATCACTTGCAGCCTGGTGCAATTCAAAAGATTGACCATCGTTGAGAAGCTGTAAAGCTGATTGCTGTTGTTGCTCGCTGAGCGCTTGGTCAAAGAGGTAGACCCATTGACTTTCAATTGATTGAACAGAACTAATTGACGTCAAACGCGATAATAGTTGAGTTTTCTTAAAAGAAGAATGTGCGGGTGCACCGGCAACGATAAACATGCTGATTTTGGCTCCACGGGATGGTCTGAACAACCATGCCACAATGTGACTTGAGAGAGCGCATATTCTACTGTGAAATAAGGAAATCGGCTAGATGCCAAATCAGAAAACTACGTCTGAAATATCCTGGACTTTTAAAATATTTCGTTTATTTTCAGTCAGGAAAATTGAATGTAGTCGCACAGGTTAACACATTTTTTTCAAGAAAAATCAAAACCGGTTCAGAATAATTTTCTGCATAAAAATTGTATTATTTTTCAACAGCAATCAGTGCAAAATCAAATTCAGGTTTTATTGTCATGACCTGTCAAAGTTCCGATTTAGGCCAAAATGAAATACTTGATTACAAGATTTCATGAAGTCGTATTTTTTGCAGACTGTTTTTAATTATTTTGATTGACTCTTAACTTTGACTTTTAAGATTAGAAAACTGGTTAAAGGTCTTCTGCCTTTATGAAATACAAAGAGCAATTCTCCGCTCGTCTCCGCCATTACAGCATCCGACAAAAATTACTCCGCCATATAAATGAGTAATTAATAATGAGTGGTGTTTTAATTTGACATCATCTGCGGGGAAAAAACCGGACACCTACTCTCATCTTCTAAAAGAATAAAAATAAAATCCCTTATTTGATCCCTTTATTCTTTCATATTTGATATTTATTTTCTCAGATCATAATTAAGCGAAATTTACTCATCTAAAAGACCAAAAATGATATAGACAAAATTATCCTATCATAGCCAATATTTTGAAATTTCATCACTTATTCATTAGTTCTATTATGCGCAAAAAGCAGAATATAAATAGCAAAATACCACTCGTATTTATAAGAAAATTTACCAGGAATTATGATGCCTATATAAAAAAATAATGAAGAAATGATTAATAATAAAATTTTGTTACCTTTTTTATTTAATCCGTATTCTCAGGTTTTATTTAACTCGAAAAATTTAAAATAAATATTTGTAATTAATAAAAAAATATCTAAAATTTTCTTTTTTATTCAACTAATAAAGCAACAGACTCACACGTCTATATCAGCTAAGAATCTTACCAAATAGACACTTCATCAGTAAATTTGATGATTTTATGTTAAGCTCTAACCGAATTGCTGAGGAATTGTCCAAATTCTGGGCCTGGCAATGGTTTTTCCTTTCTGCTGTAGAGATGAATATAAATTCTATATTCGGACACTAATTTTTTGATGTTCTATAGCTTCACTGCTCTGTCTATTTTAGAGCCTTAATCTGTCACCAATGATTTAATTTTCAAAAACAAAAGGTGACCCGCTTAAGGAGTATGTATGTTTCAATTCACTAGTACAGCAACTGTACTATTGATGGTGCTTTTCTATGGCATCACTTTTTTACTATCGTTACGTATCAAACAGAAAAATGAAAATGTTGATGGCTATATGGTCTCGAATGGCTCCATCGGATTTGGAATGTCTGCGGCCAGTATGACCGCCACCTGGATCTGGGCCGCATCATTTTATGCAGCAGCTTCATCTGGCTATACATACGGCGTTTCTGGTGCCCTACACTATGGTTTGTGGGGTGCGCTGATGATTTTATTTATCTATCCCTTCGGCAAACGCTTTCGTGAACTGGCGCCTAATGCACATACCTTGGCAGAAATCATGCATGCCCGGCATGGCAACCAGAGCCAGATGATTCTGGCAGGCTCCAATATTGTCGGAAGCGTGATCAGTCTGATGGTAAACTTTACCGCAGCAGGTGCGCTGGTTGAAATTCTGTCTCCCCTCAGCTTTATCCATGGGGTCTTGATTACCGGAATTGGTGTGCTGTCCTATACCCTCTGGTCGGGCTTCCGTTCTTCGGTGTTTACCGATTTTGGTCAACTGGTGGCGATGATTGTCGCGGCTGTGATCATTATTCCAACCTTGTTCTTCACCTTAGGTGGACCTTCCCTGTTTCAAAGCGGGATTCATAACCTGCAACCGGAGCAGCTGGATTTTTTCTCTAAAACAGCCTTCTTGGAACAAGGCGCACCATTTTTTGTTGCCGTATTGGCCTACGCGATTGGTAATCAGACCATTGCCCAGCGCCTGTTTGCAGTCCGTGAAGACCTGATCAAACCAAGTTTTATCACTGCAACCATTGGTTATGCTGCAATTGTCATTGGTCTAGGCATGCTGGGGTTATTGGCACTATTTGCAGGTATTCAGCCCATTGATGGCAACCTGAATAACCTGATTCCGCAAATGGCAGCGACTTATCTTTCTCCATTTATGGTCGCGCTGTTATTCATCATGGTGATTGGAGCATTGTCTTCTACCGCTGACTCGGATCTGTCTGCCCTGTCTGCGATTGTCATGACGGACATTTATGGCAAACAGATTGCGAAAAACCGTCCTGATCCAAAGAAAATGCTGTTTATTGGCCGTATGACCATGATCGTTGCCACCATGCTGGGGATTGTGATTGCCACCTTGAAGTTTGACATTTTGTCGATGCTGATTTTTGTGGGTGCGCTTTGGGGCTCTATTGTATTCCCGGTGATTGTCAGCCTGTATTGGGACAAGGTGAATGCCCGGGCCTTTAACTGGTCAGTGGGCCTCGCATTTTTCAGCTTTCTGATAGTACGTTTTGAATGGCTTCCGATTCAGGGATTGATCGCACTTGGCTTTGAACTCGTTGCGACCCTGGGGATTGGTGTGGTGCTGGGTTTGATGACCTTTGGTTTCTTCGGCAAGAAAGTGGGTCTGGTCGTTGGCATATTGGCCAGTATTGGCTTCATGCCATGGACCATCGGCTTCTTGCGTGAATACGGCACCTTGTTAAGCTCACTGACAGCGTATGGCAGTAGTGCGCTGGTATGTACTGTGTTGACGCTATTCTACAGCAAAGAAAAATTTGATTTTAAGCAAATCAACAAGATGGTGATTGAATTTCACCAGCTATCTGAGAAAAGTAAATAAGGAGATTTCAGATGACAAGTCAATTATTGACCCTATATGTACTTTTTTGGCCATTGGTGGCAAGCCTGGTCTTGTTCACGATTTGCCTGAATGTCTATAAAGACACACAACAGGCCAAGAAAAATGGTGAAGAGCTAATTTGATTCTTCATCCTAAACAAAAAGCAGGCCATTGAGCCTGCTTTTTATTGTTCATTTGATGATTTCGATTTTTAATTCTCAGTCTTTTCCAGCTGACTAAAATAACAATAGGCAGCATGACAATTCATGTCGCACTGCCCTAGTGCAGGAGCTAGTTTTTTGGCATGATGCAAATAGTGGATCACTGAATAATGATAAATGACTCAAATGCGTTGGTTAGAACTGCTTTCGACAGTTCGGATTGGTAGTAAAAAGCAGAGCACTGAACTGGCACGTAGCCCGTTTCATAAAGATTATGACCGTATTATTTTTTCCCAAAGCTTCCGGCAGTTAAACCGCAAAACCCAGGTCCATCCACTGACCCAGCATGATGGCATTCATACCCGCTTAACCCATTCGCTAGAAGTCTCCTGTATTGGCCGTTCACTGGGTATGCTGGCTGCCGAGAAAATCAAAGATAATTTACCTGCCTGGATTTCTCCGGCCGATGTCGGTGCCATCATTCAGGCTGCTTGTCTAGCGCATGATATTGGTAACCCGCCTTTTGGTCATGCTGGTGAATACGCCATTCGGGAATGGTTTGACGATGCTTCTCATACCGACTTTTTAAAAGATTTGAGTCCTGAACAGGAAGCCGATGTACGCCAGTTTGAAGGCAATGCCCAAGGCCTGCGCCTGCTGACCAAGATCGATTATCATCCTTATGATGGCGGCATGCGTCTGACCTATGCCACACTCGGCGCCTATCTTAAATACCCATGGGTCTCTGAGGCCATTGACCCGACCGGCAACACCCCGGCCAGCCGACGTCCTAAATTTGGTTGTTACCAGTCTGAAAAAGAGATTTTGCAGGAAATTGCTGAACAGCTAGGATTAATCCAGCTTGGTGAATATCATTATTGTCGTCATCCGCTGACCTATCTCTTAGAAGCTGCGGATGATATCTGCTATGCCCTGATTGATCTGGAAGATGGTATTAGCCTGAATATGCTCAGTTATGCCGAAGTCGAGCCAGTCTTTCTGAACTTGCTGGGAGAATATGGCACACCTGAAGAAATCAATCTGCCTAATACCACCTGGCAACAAAAAATTGCCGCCTTACGTGGCCGGGTCATGAAACGTCTGGTAGATGAAGTCACCACAGCCTTTGCCCGACATCAGCAGGAAATTCTGATGGGCCAACTACAAGGTTCATTGCTGGGTTATTGTAGTGCCGACATTGAGATTGGCATTAACCGGGCCAAAGAACTGGCGCGAGACAAGATCTTCGAACACCCGCAAAAAGCCGGTCTGGAAATTATTGCGCATCAAAGTTTACAAACGATTCTGGATGCCTTTATTCCACTGACCACACCGCACAAAACCTTAAGCTTTAAGGAACAGCGTTTAATGGCTATTTTAAAACGTTCGGGTGCGCAGTTTAGCGCTGATCATTATGACAATATTATGCAGGTACTGGATATTGTCTCCAAGTTCTCCGATCATCAGGCTTATAATCTGGCGCAGGAACTGCATGGCAATAAAGCCGGATTGCTCTGATGCGAGCGAGCACCTGATGACAATCTCAGCAAAATCACTGCTTTTGAATGATAGAGTTTTGCCTTTATCGAAAATGCTGACTACTATGCCTGTATTAAATTTGAGTATGTATAAAAAATGATTGGATGCCTGATTGGGGAAGTGCTGGCGCTGGAAGCACCGACTGTTTTATTAAATGTGAACGGCGTAGGTTATGAGATTGACACCCCTTTAACCACTTTCTGTCAGTTGCAAAAAGGCCAGAAAATTACCTTGTGGACGCATTTGGCTGTGCGTGAAGATGCCCAGTTACTTTATGGCTTTATCAATGCGCAGGAAAAAACCATTTTCCGCACCTTATTAAAGGTGAACGGCGTTGGTCCGAAAATGGCGCTTGGTATCCTTTCAACTTTAAGTGTGGAAATGCTGATCCATACTGTTGAACATGAAGATATCAACACTCTGGTAAAAGTTCCGGGGGTGGGTAAAAAGACTGCAGAACGCTTGATGATTGAATTGCGTGACCGCTTTAAAGCCATGGCTTCAGGTGCTGCACCAAGCAATTCAACTGCACCACAAATTCAGTTTATGGGCAATTCAGCCGTGGCTGAAGCGGAAGCTGCATTACAGTCCTTGGGCTATAAACCTGCTGAAGCACAAAAACTGGTGAATGCTGCCAAAGGTGAATTTACTGAAGCCAGTGATATTATCCGGGCTGCATTAAAGTCGATGAATAAATAGAGATGATATCCAAGTTACAGGATAAAGTCTGATACGTGTAAAAGTCATTCGCAACTGTTTGAGGCAGGAGACATTTATAGTTAAATGTTTCTGCGATATATTCGATAAGAATCAATATTCGACGAGTTTTGCGAATGACAGTGGTTTTGCTTACTTTTGCCGAAACAAAAGTAAGGCGAACCGCAGGTTAATACTCAGATATAAATCTGATTGGAAAGACTCTGCAAAAATTCAATTCCTCGCCTAGGCGAAAATCTTAGGATTCAGATCCATATTTGAGACCGTGTCAAAATTACCAGCTCAAAGGATCACTAAAATATTGGTATATAAACGTTATGCAAGACCGTCTCATCAGTGGTTCTGAAAAACCCGAAGATCATTTCGATCGTGCCATCCGCCCGACTTCCCTCGATGACTACATCGGTCAACCATTGGTCCGCGAGCAAATGGAAATTTTCATTGGCGCAGCACGTGGCCGTGAAGAAGCCCTTGATCACACCTTGATTTTTGGCCCGCCAGGTCTGGGTAAAACAACGTTGGCCAATATTATTGCCCGAGAAATGGGTGGCAATCTTAAGTCAACTTCTGGTCCGGTTCTGGAACGTGCCGGCGACTTAGCCGCGATGCTAACCAATCTGGAAGAAGGTGATGTCCTGTTTATTGACGAGATTCACCGTCTTTCACCCGTGATTGAAGAAATCCTGTATCCGGCAATGGAAGATTATCAGCTCGACATCATGATTGGTGAAGGCCCTGCTGCGCGCTCGATTAAACTGGATTTACCTCCATTTACCTTGGTAGCAGCCACCACACGTGCCGGTCTACTCACCTCTCCGCTGCGTGACCGTTTCGGAATCGTACAGCGTTTAGAGTTTTATTCGGTTGAAGATTTAACCCACATTGTCAAACGTTCAGCCAACTTGATGGATGTACCGATGACTGGAGATGGCGCAAAAGAAATTGCCCGTCGCTCACGAGGTACACCGCGTATTGCTAACCGATTGTTACGTCGAGTTCGTGATTACGCTCAGGTCAAAGGGACTGGTGAAATCAATCAGGATATGGCCCAACGTGCTTTGGACATGCTCAAAGTCGATAAAGATGGTTTAGATACGCTCGACCGCCGCTATTTATCTATGCTTCTTGAGCGTTTTGATGGCGGTCCTGCCGGTGTTGAAGCCTTGGCCGCAGCCATGGCAGAAGATTCAGGCACGCTTGAAGATGTTATTGAGCCTTACCTGATTCAGCAAGGTTATGTGATGCGTACTGCACGTGGTCGTATTGCAACGAATATGGCGTATTTGCAGTTTGGGATGACCCCACCTGAGCCGAAAGAGAAGTAATTCATAAGGGAGATTTATTCTCCCTTTTTAACTCTTTCCCATTCTTTTTTTAATAGTTTTTGAATGTTTTGTACAAGAGTTTTAGAAATAAGTATTTTGCTTAATTCATCCAACTCATTATCGATAATATCTTTATTAAAGCACTTAGTAACTAGAGAGTCGATTTTTCTCATATCTGATAATATGATTTCCGATGATTCCTCCAAAGGATTTAAATATAAGGTAACTTTATGAGTAAGTTTTCTAAATTCCACTAAATAATCTATTAATGCCTCCTTACTTTGAACAGAGAAATCATTTGCTATTACTATATTCATTTTTGTTCTTACAATTAAAATTTCACTAAATAACTCTCTAATATTATTTATCCAATCCTGTCGATGTGTAGACTTAATCTGCATTAATT
Organism: Acinetobacter sp. RG5; assembly: GCF_031844265.1. Classification (GTDB taxonomy): domain Bacteria; phylum Pseudomonadota; class Gammaproteobacteria; order Pseudomonadales; family Moraxellaceae; genus Acinetobacter. Next base: position 14,475 of record NZ_JAUZUV010000002.1, read on the forward strand.
GCAAGTCTTTCTGACTTTGATAAAGTTCTCTATTAGAATTCAGTGTTTGCTCTACTGACTTTCCTATTTGCTCTAATGTTAAATTAAAGCCTTGTTTAGTTAACTCAAAACTCTTACGTCCATACCAATAAGCAAGCCACGTTGCCAATGCACCGAAAATCAGAGCAATCACTACTGAAAGTGCAAAAGAGGAAATGGCTGTTTTATCTGTCGAAGCATTCAACTCCATGTGTGTTTTAGCAGGTTGTTGCAATACGATCGTTTGTATATTTGGTTGTTGTGGCACTGTCCACGGAAGCTGAATCATCACTTCATTATTATTCTGCTCTGCCACACCCACCCCTTTTAACTTAAATGAATTTTTATTATCAACATTCTAAACATTTTCAAAGTATCACAAAAGAAAAAGCCAACTGACCATGCCTGAATCAGTTGGCAAAAGCACAAAATAAAAAACTAAATAAAAAAAAATTACTTCTCTTCTTTCTTAAACTCCTTAAAGTCCGCTTTGCGAATCATCGCATGAATACCTTTGGTTCGATCCACCACTTGAGACACTTCAAAGTCAGTGGCAGCACTTAAGTAGGCATAGGCAATTTCTTCAGAAATGCCATATTCATTGACCAGAAAACGGATCGCTTCACGGGTGGATTTACGCATGGCTTCGTCCAAGTCTTCATCCAGACCCGGCGTGATCCAGAATTCAGCATTTTCAGCCAGCGGCTGTTTAATCTCTGCACCCGGAATTTTATCTTTTCCAGATTTAAGCAAAGTGAATTTTAAAGTCGCACGTGCCGAACCTTCCAGGGCAGTTAAAGCCACCTCACCATCACCTTGTACAAAGTGACTATCGCCTGTATAGAATAAAGCACCTGGCACCTGTACAGGATAATAGGCCGTAGCCCCTGCTCCTAATTCATTGATGTCGATATTCCCGCCATAAAATGATGGTGGCACAGAGTGCACAGGCTCACTGGTATTTGGTGCAACGCCCATGGTGCCCATAAACGGATTCAGCGGGAAACGAATCGCTTTACCAGATTCAGTTTTTAAAACGCCTTCCCATACACCATACGCATTTTTCTCAATTGGGGTAAAAATGGACACGTTGCCATAAGCCTCAGGATTGGCTGGAGATGCATGCTCATGTTTCTGACGTTTCGGGAATTCGGGTAAGGTCCCTTTGCCATGACGGTTTGAAATCACACCATAAGGCACACGCGGTTCAACTTTTAGAATCTCCACCTTTAGAATATCGCCCGGCATTGCCCCTTCTACATAGACAGGCCCAGTAATAATGTGTGGTCCATCTTTATGGAAATCATGTTTTAATTTGGAATTCGTGATCAGCTTGGCTTCATCCAATACATGCTCAGGCTTGACGCCTTTTGAGGTGAAATATTTCTCTGCATTGCGGCCCTGATCTTCTAGCAGCCCTTCATGTGAAACCGTATCGAAAGTAACTGTGCTACCTGAAGGGACAGTTAAAACAGGTTTTGCATCTTTATTTGGCAGATAACCCCACGTAATGGTATTCAAGGTACTCGGCACATAATAATGACCTTTATATTCACCACTTTTGAGTAATGTCGGTTTATTTTCCAGCTGTTTCAGTATTTTAAAGTCTTCAGCCCATATGCTTGTCGAAATAAAACTTAAGCTTGAAGCCACTGCCAGAGATAAAGCCAAAGGTTTTAACATGCGTTTAATTTCCGTCATAAAAATATTACGGAAGAATGAATGCAATCTAAGTGCCAAAATTATTTTAAGAGGTTTAAAAAATCTTCACTTCATCAGAGTTATTAATATAAATGGAATCGTTTTTTCTTTTTTCCTTAATTCTTTTTCAAGTTGTAATTTTTATAATTTTCATACCTTATAAATATAAAAAATCAATTTAGATACATATTTTTACAATGTAAAAGAACAAATAAAGCTCTTTGAGAACAGATATTAACACCCAGAATACCTTTAAGGTATCAAAAAATACTTAGAGAGTTTTGGTCGAATTTAGATCAGTATGCCATCCTAAAGAATCACTTTAACCATTTCAAATTCTTAAGGTTCTCCCGAAGTATGAACATGTATAAGCAGATCTCCCTTTGTCTCCCTCTTCTTTTCTGTAGCCAGCTCAGCCTGGCCGACTGGATTGATGATTCTGTACAAGCTGCTGAAGCACACACCATCAAATTACGCCAGCATATCCACCAACATCCTGAACTGGGCAACATGGAATTCAAAACCTCGGAGCTGGTCCAAAAAGAATTAAAATCCTATGGCATTGAAGTACGTAAAGGCTATGCCAAAACCGGTGTAATCGGTGTATTAAAAGGTGCAAAACCCGGCCCCGTAATGGCCTTACGCGCAGATATGGATGCATTGCCAATTAAAGAAACTGCGCCGGTGCCTTTCGCCAGCAAGCAAAAAGCCATTTATCAAGGCAAAGAATCTTATGTGATGCATGCCTGTGGACATGACGCACATACCGCCATGTTATTGGGTGCAGCCAAAGTTCTGGCCGCCAATAAAGATAAAATTGCGGGGACAGTGGTGTTTGTATTCCAGCCGGCTGAAGAAGGCGGTGCAGATATCGATAACTTCACTCATGGCGATCAGATTGGCTCACGTAAAATGATTGCCGACGGTGCCTTAAAAAATCCAAAACCTGAAGTGATTTTCGGGATGCATGTAATGGCAGGCATGCCAAGTGGCAATATCTTCTACAAAGATGGTGCGATTTTGAATAGTGCCGATCATTTACGTATTCAGATCAATGGCAGTCAGGTGCACGGTTCTATGCCTTGGACAGGTAAAGACCCGATCTATGCTTCTGCCCAGATGGTGACCAATTTACAAAGTCTGATCAGCCGTAAAGCTGACCTGACTAAAGGAATGGGTGTAGTGAGTATTGGTAGCATTCAGGGCGGCACCACCGGTAACGTCATTCCAGATCAGGTTAATATGGTCGGCACCATCCGTTCCAATAATGAAGATGTACGTCAGGGCATTTTAAAAGACTTGCCAAAAATGCTGGAACACAATGCCGCAGCCAATGATGTCAAGGTGAAAGTCGAAATTGCACCTTACGCCCCGGTGACTACCAATGATAAAACCTTGACTGAATTGATGCGTCCAACCTTGGCGAGCGTGCATGGTGAAGATAAATTGCATGTGTTAGACAACAACGCCAGCGCCAGTGAAGATTTTGCTTATTATGGTCAGCTCATGCCATCGCTCTTCGTGTTTGTCGGTGCTACACCGGCAGATCAGGACCCGACAAAAGCCACACCGAATCACAACCCGAATTTCATTGTCGATGATGCGACCCTGAAAACTGGTGTCGAAAGCCATGTCCGTTTTATTCTGGACTATCCAAAAGTGGCCGAGCAGGTTCAGGCCAACTGGAAACAGAAAAATAAAGGCTAATCTTCTATTACTAAAAATGCGCGGCTCTAAGGACTCGCGCATTTTAGTATCTGCTGCTGTTTTATAAATGAGCTGTTAAGCGCTCAGCACTTCATCTTGGCGACTTCTCTCCAGATTTGACACCTTGTGCCATTGGTCTCAAAACTCACAATGCTAAACTTTGAACCGCTAAATTGCTTGACTTTTGGCAGGAATCCGGCAAATTCTAATCCCTCTCCTGCATCTAAAAACAAGCAAAAATTTCGAAAATCTGCATGGAACAAAACTATGGCGAATCACTTTGAATTCAATATCCGCGTTTATATTGAAGATACTGATGCGGGTGGCATTGTCTATCACGCCAATCATATTCGCTATATGGAACGTACCCGTACCGAATGGTTACGTGCCGCTGGAGTGAGCCATTACTGGCATCAGACAGACTACAATTTTGTGGTGCATAAAATTAATGTCAAATATATGCGCCCGATCCTGATGGATGATTTAATTACTGTTACGGCACGTGTCATTTCATGTAAAGCTTCATCATTTGTATTGCAACAAAATATTTATCGTGGTGAAATCATGCTTGCATCAGGTGAGGTTGAGTTGGCATGTATCAGTGCAGAGATGCGACCACGTCGACTCCCGGATGAAATCCGCGAACTAATTCAAAAAGAATTGGAACAAGACTAAAAAAATTTATTGGCACACGTAACAACTATGGCGACTCAGTTAGAATCATCTCTTCAAGTTTCAGATCTTATTTTACAAGCAAGCCCTGTCGTACAACTGGTGATGCTTTCTCTCCTGTTAGCCTCAATATATAGCTGGTATCTGATTGCCAAGCTCTATATGAGTTATAAAAAAGCCCAGGCCGATGATGAACATTTCCAGAAAATCTTCTGGTCTGGCGCTGAGCTGAATACCCTGTATAACAATGCGCAACTCAACTCCAAACGTACCGGCCTTGAAGACATTTTCTATCAGGGTCTGGGCGAGTTCCTGAAACTGAAAAAACGCCATGCGCCGACTGCCCAGTCGATTGAAGGAACTGAACGTATTCTACGTGTCGGTTTAAGCCGTGACCAAGGTCATCTGGAACAAGGTCTGGGTGCGTTGGCCAGTATCGGTTCGGTTGCGCCTTATGTCGGTCTGTTCGGTACAGTCTGGGGCATCATGAACGCCTTCATTGGCCTGGCAGATGTTGATCAGGTGACTTTGGCAACAGTCGCACCCGGTATTGCCGAAGCCTTGATTGCAACGGCGATCGGTCTGTTCGCAGCTATTCCAGCGGTATTGGCTTTCAACCATTTTACGGCCAAAGGTGAAACGGTCTACTCTGACCGTGCGCTGTTTGCCGAAGAAATGGTAGCGCTATTGCAACGTCAGTCTGTAGGCGTAACTCAGGACAAAGACTAATGGCAATTCAAGGTTCAGGACGCTTTCAGCGTATTAAAAAGCCACTGAAAAGTGACATGAATGTGGTGCCATATATCGATGTCATGCTGGTACTTCTGGTGATCTTTATGGTCACCGCTCCGATGATTACCAGCGGTATCAAGGTTGACTTGCCTCAGGCCAATGGATTGCCGATCGATTCCAAGGATACCCCGAGGATTGTCACGCTTAAAGAAGATGGTTCATATTATCTAGAATATAAAAATCAGGCGACTGGCCCGGTCACACTGGAAGAATTAACGCGTACGCTGGTTGATGCCCAAACCCAGGCACAAAATGACAACAAGGTGCTCAATGTCGTGATCAATGGCCATAATACCCGTCCATATGGCGATGTCATGGCCTTGATGTCCAGCCTGCAAGATGCTGGCCTTTCTCAAGTCGGTTTACTGACCAAGCCATTAGAATAAAGTATGAAAGACTATAAAAAGCCACCATTTCAGAAAAAAGCCATCGCACTTGGATTCACCTTAGGCATCCATGCAGTGGCTTTGGTGGGCTTACTTTATCTGGGCATGAGTAACCCCCCTGAACCGCCAAAACAGATCAAAACCGTTCTGATCAAGCCAGAAGACCTTAAACCGGTGACTCGCGAAGAAACCGAATTTGAGGAAACTGCACATGAAAATGTCGCAGAAGAAATTACCCAGACTGCTGAACCCAGTATAGAACCTGCTCCTGTGATTCCGACAGCAGCCCCTGCTGTACCTGTGACTCCGCCTGCTCCTAAAGTCGATACACAAAAAGCCCAGCAGGAACTAAAAGCGGCAGAGGCAGCACAAGCCAAGGCTGCGCAACAAGCAGCTGAAGCAGCGAAACGTGCCGAAGCCGCTGAACAGGCGAAACAGGCAGCGGCAAAAGCCAAAGCGGATGCAGCGCAAAAATCCAAGGCGGAAGCCGAAGCTGCACGCCAAGCTGAACTGAATGCACAGCGCAAAGCCGATGCTGCACAAAAAGCCAAACTGGAAGCACAGAAAAAAGCCGACTTAGCTGCTAAGCAAAAAGCGGATGCTGCAACAAAAGCCAAAGCAGAGGCTGATGCCAAACGTAAGGCTGAAGCTGCTGCTAAAGCAAAGGCAGATGCGGCAGCAAAAGCCAATAATGATGCAGCGGCGAAACGTAAAGCAGATGCGGATGCGAAAGCTAAAGCGGATGCAGCAGCAAAAGCCAAAGCAGACGCGGCAGCCAAGGCTAAAAATGATGCAGCGGCGAAACGCAAAGCGGATGCTGATGCGAAAGCTAAAGCCGATGCGGCTGCTAAAGCCGACGCTGATGCCAAACGCAAGGCAGATGCCGATGCTAAGGCCAAAGCGGATGCAGACGCCAAGCGCAAAGCAGATGCCGAAGCAAAAGCCAGAGCTGATGCAGATGCCAAAGCTTCAGCCGCTAAACAGGCTGCTGAAGAAGCTGCACAGAAAAAAGCGGAATCAAAACGGATTGCATCCACTGCGAAGCGCGATTTTACTAATAAAGTTAAACAGGCTTGGAATACACCAGTGGGTTCATCTGGTAAAACTGCCAACGCTCGCGTCACGCTAAGTGATAGTGGTTCTGTCATTTCTGTAGTGGTAAGTGCAAGTGATCCCGATATGAAAGCCAGTGTAGAAGCTGCAGTTCGTGCTGCTGCACCTTATCCAATGCCTTCCGATCCAGATGCACGCCGTGAAGCGCGAAGCTTTACTTCAACCTTTACTGCGCAATAAAAAACGGAGCCATCACATAAATAATGTTGTGATGGCTTTTATTTTTTAAGCTAAACTTCACTTTAAATTGATTAAATAATATTCACTTTTCACAGTGTCATAACAGTTTGGTCATAAATTCATGGTTTTATTCTATTAAATCCATGCGATGATGTAGCCCAAGCACCTATACAATAAATCCGTTGATTTGAGTAAATAACGAATGATGGAAAAGACTCGCAAACATCTACTCTGCCTCGCAATCATTAGCGCTTTAAGCCCTGTATTGGCAACCCAGTCCTATGCCCAATTGCATCTGGAAATTACCAAGGCACCTGAGGCAGCACCTAAAATTGCCGTTGTACCTTTCAGTCAGGATCAGAGCATTTATCCTATTGTGGAAAATGACCTGAATCGTTCTGGCCGCTTTACCAGTGCTTCAAAAAACCTGCCTGCAACAGCGACATTGAATAATCCGAATGCAGAAGCTTGGGCATCAGCTGGTGTTCCCTATGTAGTCACCGGCTCATCCAAGACCACAGCCGATGGTTCTTTTGAAATCCAGTATCAGCTCTATGATGTCGAAAAAAAACAATATCTATTAAATGAATTGCTGACCGTTCCAGCCTCACGCACCCGTCAGGCAGCACATATGATCAGTGATGCCATCTATCAGGCATTGACCGGTATTCCTGGTGATTTTAGCGGACGTATTGCCTATGTGCTGCGTAATCCTGCTACGCCGGAACAACGCTATACCTTGCAGATTGCCGACACCGATGGCGAACAGCCAAAAACCATTTTGACCTCACGTGATCCAATCCTTTCTCCGGCATGGACACCAGATGCCAAAAAAATCGCTTATGTGTCCTTTGAAACCAAACGTCCGGCGATTTATGTACAGGATCTGGCGACCGGACAACGTGAAAAACTGGCCAGCTTCCGCGGCTTGAATGGCGCGCCGAGCTTCTCTCCAGATGGTAAGAGCATGCTGTTTACTGCCTCTATGCACGGCAATCCGGAAATCTACCAGATGAATCTGGAAACGCGTCAGCTACAACGTATGACCAATGACAGTGCCATTGATACTGAAGCACGTTATTCGCCAGATGGAAAATCCTTTATTTTCACTTCTGACCGTGGCGGTTCTCCACAAATTTACCGCCATGATCTTGAATCAAGTAGCAATAAACGCCTGACCTTCCGTGGTGCATTCAACGCGCGTGGTACGCTGAGCGCAGATGGTAAAAAACTTGCGTTAGTTCATCGTCCAAGCGGCAGTAACTATCGAGTTGCGGTTCAGGATATGACTTCCGGTGTGAACAATATTCTGACGCCAACTACACTGGACGAATCACCAAGCTTCTCGCCAAATGGCCAGATGGTGGTCTATGCCACCCGTGAAGGTGCACGCGGACTTTTATCGATCATGTCGCTGGATGGCCGTTTCCGTATGAATTTACCAAGTGAAACGGGCGAAGTCCGTGAACCGGCTTGGGCACCCAAATAACATTTTTATATTGATAAACCCTTTACCCCATAATCAAACTTCATGGAGATGAAGATGAACAAAGTAAAATTATTTGCCTTGCCACTTTTAGCAGCAGCTGTTGTCATGACAGGTTGTGCGAGCCGTAAGCCTGCCGCTGAAGTTCAAACGGGTAGTTTAGATACAACTGGTACAACAACTGTGAATACTCAAGGTCTGAGTGAAGATGCAGCACTGAATGCACAAAACATGGCAGGCGCTTCGGCAAAAGGCGTTACTGCAGAAAATAAAGCATTCTTGGCAAAACGCGTGGTGCATTTTGACTATGACAGTACTGAACTCAGCAATGAAGATCTAAATACATTGCAAGCCCATGCGCAGTTCCTAATGGCCAATGCCAATTCACGTGTAGCCTTAACTGGTCATACCGATGAACGCGGTACCCGTGAATACAACATGGCACTTGGCGAGCGTCGTGCCAAAGCAGTAGAAAGCTTCCTGATAACGACTGGTGTTAATCCTGGTCAATTGGAAGCAGTCAGCTATGGTAAGGAAATGCCAATCAATGCGGGCCATGATGAAAATGCATGGAAAGAAAACCGCCGTGTAGAAATTAATTATGAAGCGGTACCACCATTGTTGAAATAATTTTCATTCATGATGGTTTCATCAAATAAAAAGCACTCAATCATGAGTGCTTTTTATTGGCTTCAATTAAAGAATCAGTCTACTTTGGAAGCTGATCCTGTTCAGCCGGATGCATCGATTCGATCAGGTCATGTTTATTGAATTGTTTGTACTCTGGTTTTGCTTCATAATCCCGCCAGGCTTCTTTCATCTTGTCTTCAGAGATATCATCTAAAGTAATGCCTTCGCTTGGTGTTGGAGTCGCATCAAACTTCAATGTTGTCATATCTGTGCTCCTATTCTCAATTTTCCTTTGTCTTCAACATAGCACTTTCCGCAGGAGTTGCAAGGGCAAAATCGATACAAATAATCCAGTTTAATTTTTCTTTTAGTACGTTCTCATCTAAAATATAGCCGCATATCGTTTTGATCATTTTTTCCCGATTTAAGTTTTGGAGTTTCCCCTATGTCATACCGCACTTTATCCCAGTTTTTACAACAACAAAGCGGGAATCTCACACCTGAACTTGCACAAGTTATTGAAACGATTGCAAACACTTGCAAAGACATTGATCAATTACTGCAAAAAGGTGCTTTAGCGGGTGTATTGGGAAGTGCACAGCATGAAAACGTTCAAGGCGAAGAGCAAAAGAAACTAGATGTCATTTCTAATGACTATTTGATTGATGCCTTGCAGCAACATCCAAATGTGGGTGGTTTGGCCTCAGAAGAACTGGATGAATTCACCCCTGCACAAGAAAATGGTCAATTTCTGGTATTGTTCGATCCATTAGACGGTTCAAGCAATATCGACATCAATATGTGTGTTGGTACCATTTTTTCGATTCTTCCTGCAAAAAATGCCGTGACTCAGGCAGAAGACTTTATGCAAGCCGGTGTTCATCAGGTAGCTGCAGGTTATGTGCTTTATGGTCCATCGACCATGTTGGCATTGACCGTCGGCGCAGGCGTAGTGTTCTTTACCTATGACCCTGAGACTCAAGAATTCCTACTGACTTCTGAAGCCATTCAGGTAGCTGCAGATACTAAAGAATATGCGATCAATGCGTCGAATCAACGTCATTGGGAAGCACCAGTACAGCGTTATATCGATGAATTGTTAGCAGGCAAAACCGGTCCTCGTGAAAAAGACTTCAATATGCGTTGGGTTGCCTGTATGGTGGGCGACATTCACCGTATTCTTTGCCGTAGCGGTATCTTCATGTATCCATACGACCTTAAAGATCCGGCTAAAGCAGGCCGTCTACGTTTAATGTACGAAGCCAACCCAATGAGCATGCTCATGGAACAGGCTGGCGGTGCATCGACTACAGGTCGTGTGCGTATTCTTGAGATCGAACCGACAGATCTACATCAACGTGTGCCAGTGATCATTGGTTCTAAAAACGAAGTTGATCTTGTGACCAGCTACCACAACTAATTTTTATAGCGGCAGTCGATATTGAATCGGCTGCCGTGGATTATATCTCCCATGCCAACTTTTTTTCTTGATTCAAAAGACAATCCAAAGATTAAACACTTACGTGGTTTAATTGAACAAAATACCTATCGTAAAAAACAGGGTCAAACGGTTTTAGAAGGCACGCATCTGTCTCTCGCCTGGCTACATGAAAACCGTAAAATTGATTCGATTTTCACTACAGAACATGCACTTTCACATCCTGATTTCGAGAAAATTCTCGCAAAATACACAGGTATGGTCTTTGTTCTGAGCGAATCTTTATACAAAGATTTAAGTACCTTAGGAACATCTTTAGCGTGTTTAGCTGTGGTCACTTTACCAACAGCAAATTATGCATTGGATTTTAAAGCAGACACTTTGATTCTGGAAAATGTACAGGATCCGGGTAATGTAGGCACCCTGCTTCGCTCGGCTGCTGCTGCCGGTATTGAACAGATTGTGTGTACCAAAGGTTCTGCCTCGCTCTGGTCTCCACGCGTATTACGTGCCGGTATGGGTGCACATTTCACACTGCAAACCTTTGAAAATATCGCGCTTGAACAAATTCTTGAGCAATTTCAAATCCCTGTCTATGTAACTAGCTCACACCGTGCTGAAAGCCTGTATTCAAAAGACTTACGTAAACCTTGCGTGTGGATTCTGGGTAATGAAGGCCAAGGCGTGTCTGATTATGCGATGCAACATGCTGAAGCCGTGAGCATTCCGCAACCTGGCGGTCAGGAATCACTGAATGTCGCAATTGCAGGTTCGATCTGTTTCTTTGAAATGGTACGTCAACGTATCTAATTAGGGATTTAGGTTACAGTGTTTTAATACGACCCTGCCCATGTATAAAATAGATTAAACTACAAAAATAATAAACTTAATTGTCAACCAAACCAGGATTCCCAACGTTATATGATTATGAACTTGGGAATAATGGTGGGTGTCCAATGACAGGATTTTCCATCTCTATGGATTTAGCACCAAAACAGTTGCAAACACACGATGTAAGTATTCTGAAGAGTACGGCTGAAGCACGTCTGAAGAATTTCATGCAGGATGTGACGGGGCGTGCCTTGGTGATGATGGAAAGTGCGACTCAAGGTCATCATGGTATTGCCATGGATCTGGTTCAGGAAGCTTTCATTTCCTTACACAAATCCTATGCAGAAAAAAGTACTGAAGAATGGTATCCCCTATTTTATACCATTCTCAACAACAAGTTACAGGACTGGCGTCGTAAAGAGTCACGGCGTGGTCAAATGTTTTCATTTTTCAAGAAAGTCAGTCTTGATGACGACGAAATTGAATTTGATGATGTCGTCGATGAATCAACACCAACGCCGCTGGACTTTCTCGATCAGGCAGTCACTGCTGAAGAAATCCAGGAAGCGATTGCAAAATTGCCTGTGCGTCAGCAGCAGGCATTTATGCTCAGAGCTTGGGAAGGATTTGATACGCATACCACCGCACAGATTATGAACTGCACAGAAGGCAGTGTAAAAACCCATTACCACCGTGCTATCCAAGGCTTACGCGCCTCTTTAGCACATTTAAATCCATATCTGGGAGGGTCATCCGAATGAATCAAGATGATTTCTTAAAACAAGTAACTTCCAAACTTGATGGACTGGCACAACAACATAAAGACAAACCTGTTGTCATGCACCATGTTCTTGAAGAAATTCAGGATTCAAAACACTCACGCTTTGCATTTCTAAAAATGTCAGGTTTTGCTTTGGCAGCTGCGATTGCAGGCGTTGTGGTATTACCGAATCTTTCGGACCATAACGAACCGCAAACTCAAATGGTGTCAGTCCCAAAACTGTCTCCGCAAATGCTTGAAGATTTAGAAATGTTAATGGTTTTAGGTGAGGACAAAGTTCCACATGGCAGCTAAAAAATTGGTGATTGCTTTTTGTGCATTCAGTTTTCTGCAAACCAGCTTTGCAGGATTTGAACGTTTTTGGCTATTTTCCAAAGATGCGAATACCCAAGTAACTGATACTTGGGATAGTCTTTCTGATTCTGAACAATTGGCACTGATTAAACGTTACCAATCTCTAAAAGAAATCCCCGAACAACAACGTGTTAGCTTACAGCAGCGTATGGACTGGTTTACTCAACTCCCTAATGCGGAAAAACAAAGAATGCGTGAGACTTGGCAAATGATGAGCAGTCAGGAACGCAAAGAACTGGGCGCACGTATGCAAAAAGCGTCTCCTGAGCAACGCCTTGCCATTCGCGAAGAATACATTCTCAAATATCAGCAAGTGACTCAGCAGCCTAACTCGCATTAAAAACTTAATATAAAAAAGCCTCCATATGGAGGCTTTTTTGATGTTTCAATCATATTTTATTTTCTTAAGCGGCGATAACCTGCAAGCCCTAATAATCCTAGTAGCCCCCACATTCCAATTGCCCCACCACTTGAGGACGTATTCGTATTTTTAACTGTATTACGTAACAAGATTGTCGCTTTTTCTGACATTTTTTCATCAGCATCAAAAATCGCATAATCCATGCTGTAATTTGCCTGGCTTAAATTATTTTTTACACTAAATGTCAGCTGTCCACCATAACAGGTCTGATTTTGGTAGGTATCAGGACAGGCTCCTTGTCGCTCTGCCTTCAGTGAAACTCCCGCAGGCAGCTTAACAATATGAATCGGGATCTCTTTTCCATCTTTATCTTGATAAAAAGCCGACTTTCCTGATGGTAGAGGCCCATCCCCATCATCACTATCATTTTCAAGCGGATTTACCATCACTGTAAGATTATTCTCTGGACTAAGCCGATATTCATCATCTTTTGCAATTGGTGCAATGTTGTTAAAAGCTGCTCTTAAGAGGCCAGCACTGCTTACACCTGTAGCCTGGTCTTTAAGTGTATAACTACAGAACTCCATATCAACCGAACTGGTCTGCTTACCATCAGTGCGATACATCATGATCCGGTTTAAATCAGGTTTCCACTCACATTTAAGATTTGGATCATTGGGATTTCCTTCCACAGTGGTCGAATTACCAGTACCAATTAACTTACCAACACCTAAAGTTTTTACACTGACCTCATAATTTTCTGAATTTAAGGCTTTAATTTGAATCTTATCATTGGTTAGAGTTTCTTGAGGCATAGCCAAGATAAAAGGATTAATATAGATTGCGCGATATTTCTGATATTGCTTGGTATATTTAAGCAAATCCTGATAACTTTTCAATTCTTCCTTTAAACCAGGAAGCTCATTTTCTGGAGTATTTTTATCAGCAATGATTTCTTCGAGATCATCTATATTCTCCTGATAAAAGTCATTGAGTTCTACCAAACTCTTATTTTGCAAGTCCGTAATATCGGCTGCAGTCAAACGTCGGATTTCAACTGAGCCGATCTCGCAAGTATTTTTTGCACTTGGATCAAATGTTAATGTGGATCCAATCACACGATCAATACCACGCTGGTCTTGTTCAATACAGCCACTCACTCCGATATCTACCAAATCCGTTGCGGTCTGATTATCACGCGGGTAATATAGCCCTAAATAGCGATTATCAATAGCAGGCTCAATATAATTTGTTAATAAACTGCTGATTATATTGTTAGAGACATCAAGATTATTTGAAGTAGTATCTTCGTCTAATTCTGGCAATACGCAACGTGATGGCCCAGTCGTTTGAATTGCATTTCGAATTGTAGAAAATTCAACACGTTGTGCCTTGGTCGGATTCCCCTGATTTAAGGCATATTCACAAGACAGGCCTTGGTTAAAGGCTAAAATATTGAAATTAAAATACCTAAACCCGGTATTGTCATAAAATAAAGTAGATTGGGCTGTATTTTCAACAATAGTATTACTTAATGCAGTTAAACTGGAGAATTTACTGAGCGGACGATTAACTTCATTCGTCATACGCACAATATGTCCTGTGGTACTGGCAGTATTCTTCGCAATAGTAGAGTTAACAATTTCTACTGTGGCATAGCCACAAAAATCAATAATACTGTTAGCAGTGTCTGAACCATTTTTAACAATACTACTGGAATTAATTTTCACATTGGTTTGAGTTGTACCTAAATTTCCCTGACAATCCATCGCCAGAACACTACCATATGAACTCGCCTGATTTTTTTGAATCAAAGAATCCTGAATGACAATATTCCTTTCCGTATTCATTGCTACACTATAAATCGCACCACCTTCTGCAGCTGCTCGGGAATTTACTATTTCACTGGTATTAATACTTAAAGGCCCTGCTACATAAAAAGTACCGCCATTACCTTTATCCAAGGTATTTATTGCTGCATAGCCATCCTTTAAGATCAGATGATGAATTTCCAGACTGGATTGACTGGCCATACTATTAAATAATCTGGTTTTCCCCTGGCCCGAAATAGTACTTTTTAAAGCCTCCCGGGTTGGATATAACAGCGTAATCGGACTACGACTAGCATAATTAAGCGGAGTTTTCCCATAAATTTTGAGCGCTGACTCTACGATCAGCTCTTTATCTAATTTGTACTCGCCTGCTTCAAGCTGAATCACATCTGCAGCTGAACCATCCAATCGAAGCGTACGTCCTACATTACATCCGCCATAAGATTTATCCAGTTTTGCAGTTTTAATGGCTTCTCGCAAAGAACAGGCATTATTATTCTCGCCATCTTCATCAGCAAAAGTAGTCACATATATCGTTTTATCTTCGGCTGCCATCAAACTCATGGCAGATAAAATCATGGCCGCAAGCAGTCCTTTTTTATAATTTTTCATGATTTTTCCTTAATCTTTTAATCCACGGCGTAAACCTATTAATCCGAGTAAAATCAGTAATCCACCACACCCCCATGAGCCGCCTGAAGTTTTGACTGCTTTGTCTTCCATTTCATTTTTTGGCTCCTGAACAATTTGAGTAGTAATAGTCAAATAAGGTTTACTTTTATTAAATCGTGTCGATGAGGTCACCACTTGTAGTTCGAAAATATCTGCTCCATGCCAGGTAGAATCGGGGGTATAAACGACATTGCCATGAATATCGATGATTGTTTTACCCTTGGAAGCTGTTTTGGTTTGTACCACTTTCAAACAGCCATCTTGCCAAGGCTCACCCGTCGGATTATGACCAACAATGGCATTACACTGTTCTTTTGGAATTAAATCACTATCTCCCAGATAAGATTCAATTGAAAACTTGGCAATTTCACCCTTTAACAGATCTTGTCCCACTAGACTGCCTGAAATTGGTATTGTGATTTCAACAGCACCTCGATCACAAAACAGATTATCCATCAAACGGTTGATCCCACGCTGATCTGCCGCCTCACATGCTACTGTTGGATTTGCTAAACTCAATCCTGTGCCTCTATTCACAATCGGTGATTCACTCACAAGGATATAGTTCAACAAAATTCGTGGGCGCATATAACCGAGAAATTGTCCTTTAGGAACGCTATATGGACAAAGTATGGCATTATTATTTTCTTGTAGGGTCTGACAAGCACCTTCACTTTTATCTGAGGATTCAGCAAAAAGTCGTGTACCACTCCAGAATTGGTTCGGTGCGACGGCATCCCCTACACCACACGAGGCTGTCAGTAGATTATTTTGCGACACAGACTTATCACCAGTGATAATTTGGCAATCCTGTGTACCATTTCTTAAAATAATACTATTCGCTACATAAGCTCTTCCATACGGTGCATGGATATTTAAAGCAGTATTTTCATTGTCAACTATGGTGAGATTATTCAATCCCATCCCGTCCAGGACATTAATAAATACACCCTTATTTTTTAGTATCGTACTACTTAATACCTCCCCACTAATACCTTGATCTTTACTGGAGTCAGCAAACTGTCCCGCGCTATAAATATTGGTCGCGGAATTATCCAGTGTCTGATTATTTTTAAGTACACTTTGATAAATGAGGAAAGCAGGTAGCTCGCTATACAGGATCCCGCCTCGTTGGGCTTTATTATTTTCGATCAGACTATTTTTAATTTGTGCACGGCTTGTTAAGTTCTGACCAAACTTGCCAGCATTATAAATTGCCCCACCCAAGTTGGCAGCAGCATTAAATAGACGGTTATATTCTAGAATTAGCTGACCTTTATTATAAATTAGGCCACCTTGTTCAGCACAACTGGTTTTACCACAGCCTTCAAGATCCAGTTCTTTCAAATTTAACTGAACCAATGTATCTGTACTGTTGATCCGGAAAAGGTTATCAGTACCTTTCATTTGAATATGAGCATTATGCAAGCCTAATGCTTTTTCATCCGTACTGAATTCGCCATCACTTTCTGCGACCGCACGGATGGTAAGAGATTTTTTAATCGCGATATGCTGGTTCAACACATAGGTATTTTTTTCTTTTAAAATAATGGTACTGGATGAGTTCTCCCCACCACACCCCATAAAACCTGATTTAGCTAAGCCACGGTTAACATACTCAACAGCTTCTCGAAGTGAACATTCCTTGTCATCTTTTTCAATATCTTCTGTAGTGGTTACAATAATATCTGCACTATACGACTGCCCCGCTATACATAGCAAAGCTATGCCTATGCTCTTCTTGAGCATAACCTTCTCCTTAATTTTTATTTCTTTCTTTTTCTTCTAAAGTTGCAGAATCCTTGCAACAGCGAATTATTTTGCCTTACTGTGGCATAGACTGAGTAATTACTCAAGAATTTTTATGATTTACCGATATTCGTCAATCAAGGCATATATCTGCCGCAGATTGGCATTGCTGACTTTCAACTTTTCCCCTTTAAGTAGTTGAATAATCTGCTCTAATCTTTGAAGCAGTACTGAAGTTTGATGCGGCCCATGGCTGAGTAAATAGTCAAAGATTTGAGGATCTAAATGGATCCCACGACGATCGAGTACCGAGGAAACCAGCGCATAGCGATCAGCATACAGACTGCCACTCGGAACACGGGTACTGACCGCCTGCGTGAGACGGGATTGTAAATCTGGCAATTCAAGTTTGAGTTCGATAGGTGCAAAACGTGACGAAAACACCAACTGTCCACCACCTTCATTATTATAATTAATCAAGTGAAAGACGGCGCGTTGCCAATGGGGTACGCCACTAATCGCTTCGATATCATCGAGTGCTACCAGATCAAAACGATCCAGAGAGGTAATCGCCTCAGTCGGTGCATCTAAAAGCTCAAGCAAAGATACCTGAATTGCAGATTTACCTACTTCCAGATAAGAGTCACAGATGGCAGACAACAAATGACTTTTACCTGTACCGGCTCCCCCATAGACATAAAATTGGTTGATCAGGCCTGCATGTAATTGACGGACAGCATCAATGACATGCCCCCAACCCGGCCCTGAAAAATCACTGATTCGGGCATCGAGCTGAGGTTCTATATCTAACTGCAATTGACGCATACGATTTTTTGGCCTTATGAGTCTTTACGATGTGGATCATGAATTTTACTTGAGTTCTCCTCTGCTTGCAGCGGTTTTTTCTGTGGCTTTTTCATTTCAATATCAACATCTAAGTCTGCTGTTTCAATATTGATTGAACCGGTAGATGCATCTTGTATGATAACAGCCTGATCACCATAAAATGGCGTATGTTCATAATACTCACGGATATGCCGCAGCAGTACCACAATCACGGCTGCCACTGGTAAGGCAATCAGCATACCCAAGAATCCGGCCAGTTGCGCACCTGCCAGAACTGCAAATACTACAGCTACAGGAGAAAGACCAATTTTATCACCTAGTAAGAACGGTTGTAGGATATAGCCTTCTACAGCCTGACCCACCATGAATACAATCCCCACCAGTACCAGCTGCCACCAGTCGATTCCAAATTGGAAAAAGGTTGCAATGACTGCGGCAATAATTCCAACCGCAAAACCAAGATACGGAATGATACTGCACAATCCGGCAATCATCCCGATGATCAAGCCAATCTCCAGGCCAATCAGTTGCAGTCCCACTGCATAAACCACGCCCAACAGAACCATGACCAGGAACTGACCTTTGACAAAGGCACCTAAGACACTATGACATTCACTCACAATAGTTAAGGTTGTTTTTTCATAAGGACGGGGAATTAGACGGCGTAAGCTGTCCAGCATACGATCCCAATCCAGCAAGAAATAAAAGGCAATAATCGGAATCAGGACAATCGTGCCGCCAATCTGGATAAAGTTTAGGCCAGACTGTGCCAGTTTTAGCAGCATTGCCTGAATACTGTCAGCACTATAATTGGTCTGGACATAGTCCATTACGACTGAGGAAATCTGATCGGTATCGATTTCCATCGGGACCAGATTAAAGCTATCGGAAAGCCAAGGTAAGAACGTGTAATTGATCCAGTGAATCCCGGCCGGAATGCTATCACGCGCATACATCAGCTGCTGCCAGACTAGTGGCACCAGATACCACATCACCAATGTAACCACGATCCCAATCCCGATAAATACGATACTGATCGAGAGCCATCGAGCCAGCCCAATGCGGTGCAAAACATTAACCAAGGGGCTAAATAAATAAGCAATTAGAAAAGCTGCAACAAAAGGAACTACAACTGGTTTAAGCAGATATAAAACCCAAAGTATCAATGCTATACCAGCAAGTATAAGAATGCGCCGTAAAGTACGATCGACCATAGAATCTTGCCTTTTCTCTATTAATCATTCTAAAAATTAAAATATTTTAATAAAGATAGCATTTTAGGCCACAAATACCATAAGAGTTTTACATATTCAGGTTATAATCGCACCCGCGAATGCGGAGACTTCATTATGAGCAACTCAACTTCTACCCCAAACACTGGTTTAAGCTACAAAGATGCAGGTGTCGACATTGAGGCGGGCGACGCGTTAGTCGATCGTATCAAATCTGTCGCTAAGCGTACCTCACGTCCCGAAGTTATGGGCGGTCTAGGTGGCTTTGGTGCACTTTGTAAAATTCCTAAAGGTTATGAAGAACCTGTTCTCGTATCTGGCACAGATGGTGTTGGTACAAAATTACGTCTGGCACTGAATTTGAACCGTCATGACACAATTGGTCAAGACCTGGTTGCAATGTGCGTGAATGACCTTCTTGTCTGTGGTGCTGAGCCACTGTTCTTCCTTGATTATTATGCAACTGGTCACTTAAATGTTGATGTTGCTGCAAATGTAGTCACTGGTATTGGCGCTGGTTGTGAACTTGCTGGCTGTGCATTAGTTGGCGGTGAAACTGCTGAAATGCCAGGCATGTATGAAGGCGAAGATTACGATCTTGCAGGTTTCTGTGTCGGTGTTGTTGAGCAAAGCAAAATTATTGATGGCTCTAAAGTCAAAGCGGGTGACGTTTTAATTGGTGTAGCTTCTTCAGGTGCGCACTCAAACGGCTACTCACTGCTTCGTAAAATCCTGGACGTGAAAAACGTTGACCTGAATCAAATCGTCGATGGTCGCCCACTTGCAGATGCTGCAATGGAACCAACACGTATTTATGTCAAATCAATTCTTGAACTGTTAAAACACGTTGATGTGCATGCGATGGCACACATCACGGGTGGTGGTTTACCAGGTAACTTGCCGCGCGTACTTCCAAACGGTGCTCAAGCGCTTGTGAATGAATCTTCTTGGGAGTGGCCTGAGCTATTCAAGCTTCTACAACGTGAAGGCGGCGTAGAACAGTTTGAAATGTACCGTACTTTCAACTGTGGCGTCGGCATGGTGCTGGTTGTTGATGCAGCTGATGCAGACAAAACTGTTGAACTACTTAACCAGCTTGGCGAAAATGCATGGGCGATGGGTCAGATTCAAGACAATGCTGAATCAGTTGCAGGTGCAGACGAAAAAATTCGTGTGATCTTTGCGTAATTTCGCATGATTAAAATTGCTGTACTTGTTTCAGGTAGTGGATCAAATCTGCAAGCCTTGATTGATGCCAATCTTTCAGGGCAAATTGTGGGCGTAATTTCCAATAAACCTGAAGCCTTTGCTTTAACGCGTGCACAACAGGCAGACATTCAGACTGCAGTTATTGAACACAAGCAATATCCGAATCGTGAAGCTTTTGATGATGTCATGCATCAACAGCTTTCGGACTGGGATGTAGATCTGGTGGTACTTGCCGGCTTTATGCGAATTTTAAGTGAAAAGTTTGTGAAAGCCTGGGAAGGGAAAATGTTGAACATTCATCCTTCCCTATTGCCTCATTATAAAGGCATGCATACGCATCAGCGTGTACTCAATACCGGTGATGTTCTGCATGGCTGTACAGTGCATTATGTTACGGCTGAGCTGGATGCAGGGCAAGCGCTTGCTCAAGGTGTTCTCAAGGTTTCTCACCACGATACGGTAGAAAGCTTGGCAACACGTGTGCATACCCTCGAACATGTGATCTATCCACAAGTTGTAGAATGGATTTGTAGCGGAACGATTCAACATACTGAAGATGGTGTGCTGTATCGAAATGAGAAAATGCAAGCGCCTGTTCAATTCTGCAAGTTTTAAAAAAGTTTAGAAATAAAAAACGCATCCTCGGATGCGTTTTTTTATTTCCAATACATTCGATGACTCAGGCAGACTGTTGCTGAATCAATTGCTTTACCAAGCTCGCGACTTGATCAGGTTGTTCCAATGGGAACATATGCCCGCCATCGACTACGGTAAAAGGAATACCAAACTTCTTTTGCACTTGCTGCGGGAACTTGCGGGCCAGAAATGGACCTTTCTTAGCCACAACTAAATGCACAGGAATTTTGGGTTTTGCCTGAGGCAACCACCATAGTGACGGATTGGTTCTAAAGACTGCGACCTCATCCATTTTAGGAATAGTGAGTTCTACCCCACCCCGGATGTGATCATCCTGCAAGGCATGGTCAATATAAGCTTGGAAGCAATCTGCATCAAAATCCTGATAAAAACCTTTAGGGCGCAGCAATTCAGCGGCTTGTTCACGTGAATCCCAATGGTCACGACGGCGTTTGGACAGACCGGCCGGAGACATTTTATCCAATGCTTTTAAGCGAAAAGTTTTCGCAATATGCAAGGCAAAGGCTTCTTTGCCCATAATCATCGGCGGGTCCAGCATGATCATTTGTGAAAACAGTTCCGGACGCTGCAAAGTCGCCTGCAGAGTTAACACAGATCCCAAAGAATGCCCCAGACCAATGACAGGTCGCCCATGTGACTGACGTACAATACTGTCAATCACTTGCTGGGTCAGGCTTTTCCAATGGTTATCAACCGGATAACGCTTATCCGGCCCTAAAAGCGGCACATAGATAATATCGTAATCATCTTGCAATTCATCAAACAGCTTTTGATAGACTTTAGATGGCACGCCATTGGCGTGCGCGAAATGAATCAGTGGTTTCATTGCAGTGTCGTGCTATTTTCTGACTGAAGCTTCTGTGCAACTGAAGAAGCAATTCCATCCCCAATCGATGAACCCATACGACCCAAGACTGATTCAAATGGACTATATTCAATGGTGTAATTCAACGCTTTTTCAGTTTTCAGTTCGCGTTTCAAGGTATTTAAGCTACCGATACGATCCGCAATACCTAATTTCACCGCCTGATCACCGGTCCAGAACAAGCCAGAGAAAATAGCAGGATCATTGGATTTCAATTTATTGCCACGTCCTTGTTTAACTGCATTAATAAAGTGACCATGCACATTATCCAGCACACCCTGTACGTGGGCTTTTTGCGCAGGATCAACCGGCTGAGTCATAGACAGCAAAGCTTTATTTTCACCTGAAGTCATGGTGCGATCTTCAACACCTAATTTTTGCAATAGATTAGTCACACCATAATTCGGCATGATCACCCCAATTGAACCGACCAAGCTCGATGGATTGACAATAATTTCATCCGCAGCTGAAGCAATATAATAAGCACCTGAAGCACCAGTATCGCCAATCACGGCATACAATTTTTTCCCAGAATGCTGTTTTTTCAGATACTGAATTTCCTGCCAGATTTCATCGGACTGTACCGGTGAACCGCCAGGTGAGTTGATATTCAGCACCACTGCTTTACTTTGTTTATTTTCAAAGGCTTTTTTCAATGATTTGATGGTATTGCTACTGTTGACGCTCTGCTTGTCGGCTGCAATCGTACCCACAATATCCACGACTGCGATATGCGAACCCGCAGCAGCGCTAGCATCTGAAGAAACTGAACTACAGCTTTTGCCTAATGCCAAAATGACAACAAGCAGATAAGCAAAAGTCAGAAATTTAAAGAAAATTCCCCAACGGCGTGCACGGCGCTGTTCTTCTACCGAAGCTAAAACTGCTTTTTCAAGCAATTTCCATTCCGGACCAGTCGGTTGAACTGGCTGTTGCGTATTTTGTATTTGATTTTCAGGTTTTGGTGGCCAATCGGACATAAATAATCCAATAAATTGATTTATATTGAATCCATTATATACACTGAATCGGGTAATTCTGTCTAAACAAAACGTTTTCGCCTATAATAAATTTTGTTCTCTTTTTTTGTACTTAGACGAAATCAATGACGAAACAGGGCTCACGGAATTCAGCTTACGGATTACTCAAATACATTAGCCGCCAACCGCTTCCGGTTTCTCGCTGGATGGCCCGTATTCTGGCCTTTATTGTGAACAGTTTTAAAGTCACTAAAACTTCGGAAGTCATTCGTCTCAACCTTGAAATCAGTCTTTCAGAACTGTCTAATCAGGAACGTGAACAGATTAACCGTGCTGCGGTTCGCAATGAATTAATGTCATATTTCGAGTTCTTTACTATTTGGGGCTCAAGCAATCAGAAAAATCTTAAACGCGTTCATCGCGTTATTGGCGAAGATCTACTTCATGATGCCATTGCACAAAATAAAGGCCTCGTGTTAATCGTGCCGCATTTTGGTACCTGGGAAATTATGAATGCCTATATTGCCCAGTTCACCTCAATGACCATTATGTACAAACCTGTGAAAAATCAGGCTGCAGATCAATTTGTACGGGCCGCCCGTAGTCGTGAACAAGCGCATCTGGTGCCGACCGATGAATCTGGCGTCCGTCAGATTTTTAAGGCCTTAAAACAAGGCGGCACTACGGTCATCCTGCCGGATCATACCCCGAATATCGGTGGTGAATATATTCCCTATTTCGGTGTGCCTTTAGCTACGAGTAATTTGAGTGCTAAGCTGATTCAAAAGACCAAAGCGCGCGCCCTGTTTTTATATGCTCTACGTAATACTGCAGATGGATTCGATATCTTTATCGAAACGGTTGATGAAAAAATTTATAGTGGCAATGCCAATCAAGGTACGCAAGTCATTATCAACAGTATTGAAAATTTAATTCGCCGCCATCCGGAACATTATCACTGGAGTTATAAACGCTTTAATGCGCATCAAGACTTAGGAAATCTCTATAAACTTGAGCATGAACAAGCCCTGGACAAAGTAAATGCGTTGAAAACACAAGAACTACATGAAGTTTCGTCCATACTGGAATCGGTCACTTAAAGGCTGACGATACAACCACTGCCATTCATGTCGTTCGGCAGAAAGTACCAGTTTTAAGCCTTGTTGCTGAAAGTGCACACTCCCCTGTTCTGCCGTGGTCAATAATGGAATATTAAGAGCTTTTAACCGTTGCTGAGTCAATTGGCTTGGATGGCCATAGCGGTTAAATTTTCCAGCCGAGGCAATCGTCAATTTAGGCCGCAAAACTTCTAAAAATTGATAAGCTGAACTGTGCTGACTGCCATGATGGCCGAGTACCAGCACATCGACTTTAAGTTCCGGATAATCTTGAAGCAGCTGATATTCAGTTTCCCAACCCGCATCCCCCATCAGTAAAAAGTTTTGATACGGTCCGGCATTTTTAACTTGCAGATATATCACACAAGAGCGGTCGTTTTTATTGAAGTTTGGCGTATTTAACTGCTGCTGCCGAGGTGCCAGAATTTTAAAGTTAATCGTCTCAGACCATTGCCATTGCTGTCCTGCATAACAAAACTGAAAACTTGAAGAAGCAGCTGTTTCAGGCATCTGATTGGATGACACTTGTCGGATGTTTAGTTGATCTTTAATGCTGTGATATGCACCGCTATGGTCCTGATCCAGATGGGTCAAAATCAGTTGATCCAGTTCTCCAACACCTTGCACAGACAAAAATGGCATAATCACTTGCCGACCAATACTGAATTTTTCTTCATTATAATAACCGCCCATGTCGATCATCATGCTCTTTTGCCCTTCCCGAATGAAGATGGCCTGTCCCTGCCCGACATCCAGAACAGACAGCTGAAATGCATGCTGATTAAGTTGAGGAATGTACAGTGGTAAACAGGCAAGTGCTGTCCAGCTTTTGGGCACTAAGCCACGCGGCAAAAAGACAATTAATAAGCCCAAAATACATAGACCCATCATCCAGACATTCATGGCCACAGGAATCAGTTGCGGTGCAAACAGCCGATCAAGCAGATTCAAAAATGCCAGCAGTATATGAATAAAAATATCATTGAGCTGAAACAGCAGACTCGACAATGGTTCAGAGACGAAAAATAATAAAGCCGCCAGAATATCTACGGGAACTATCAGCAGGCCAATCCACGGGATAGCCACCAGGTTGCTTAGCGGGGTAATCCAAGCCACCTGCTTAAAAAACAACATCATTAAGGGAAACAGGGCCAGAAAGATTTTCCACTGCGACTCCATCAAAACTTTTATTGCAAAATACAGTCGTTGTAATGCTGTTTGTACTGTTTGATGCGGTTGCTGCTGAATGGTTTGATAGATCCGCAGCAAGACAAAACAGGCCCCATAAGACAGCCAGAATGCGGCCGACAAAATGCTAAAAGGATCAAAGAGCAACAATAAGGCAGCACTTAAAATCAGCAGTTTTAATGGCTGCATACTTTGCCTGAGCAGCAGCGTAAAAGTCACAATCACACAAATCAGTAAAGTGCGTAACGCCGGAATTTCAAAACCGACAAAGGCACAATACAGCAATACACATAACAAAAAAGGCAGACTCAAAAAATACTGCCTTGGCCATTTCAGATAAATCTGCGGTACGTACCTTGAAATCAGATATTGCAACGCTCCACAAACGATAAAGGCAAAGATCAGGACATGCGGTCCGGAAATCGCCAGTAAATGACTCATGCCAAAACGCTGGAATTGCTGTTCCGTCGCTTGATCCAAGAGACTTTCATCACCACTTAATAGAGCCAGTAACAAGCCTTTCTGCTGTACTGGTTGTGTGGCCACAAACTCTCTTAAGGTCAGTCGCTGCTGTTCTACCCAAAGCAAAAATCGCTGATTCAAATTTTTCTGCTGACGTAGATATTTAGCATGACCTAGTGCATAGAGTTGTTGCGGTTGCAACTCTTGGATATGTTTAATCCTAAACCCGGCCATAACATTTTGCTGCAAGGCCCATTTTTCTGCATCAAAAGCACCCGGTGTCGCATAACTATGGTTAGGTCGAATCTGGCCTTGTAATAAATAATAGTGTCCCAGTTCAAGAGTCTGCTGTTTGGTTACATCATTTCCTAAACTGGATATGACAGGATCTGAAACTGGCAGAAAACCCATCCACTTAACTGTAATGCCATCAGGGTTAAGCACATGCAGGGCTTGCTGGATATTCTGATCGCCCAGTTTATTCAGCTCTTTGATATAGACCACGATTTCTTTTTCAGATACCTCGTGTTCTCGCTTGGATAAACGTTCAGCCAGTTGCAGATTGGCATAAGCATGACCTAAAAATAGTCCCAAAAGCAGGCTTGATCCAGTGATCAACAAGCTTCGCAGTGGTGTATTCAAGATGAGCTTTAATTTATGGCAACACAGATACCACAACAGCGCAACGATCAAAACTGCCGTTCCGCTCAGTTGAACAGACAGGAAACTTTTCCCCATACACGCAAGGCCTAAAATCCAGCCAATACATAGCCACTGCAACATTGAATCTTATTCTGTCTTGTTATTATTTTGCCCAATAATAAAGCCCACCGGAGTGAGCTTCAATCAAATGCGAATATTCTCGTTATTTATGGTTCAATCCAGAGACCATCCTGCATATGTAAAATCCGATCTGCTGCATGGGCTAGCTGTTCATCATGCGTCACAATCAGCATCGCCATATTGAACTCACGTTGCAATTCGGTCAGCAGTTCAAAAATCTTTGCTGCAGTCTTGCGATCCAGATTTCCGGTCGGTTCATCGGCCATCATCAGTTTAGGTTTACCCACCACTGCACGCGCCAAAGCTACACGCTGACGTTCACCTCCGGATAATTCACCCGGCTTGTGAGTCAGACGATGCGAAAGACCAACACGTTCCAGTAAATATTCAGCCTGCTGTTTGGCTTCCTTAAACTTCATGTTGTCGCGTAACATCAGCGGCATGGCCACATTTTCCAGTGCCGTAAATTCTGGCAACAGGTGATGAAACTGATAAACAAAGCCCAAATGCTCATTCCGCACATAACCGCGTTCTGCTTCAGACAAGGTATCAAAACGGCGGCCATTCACCATGACCTGACCTGACGTCGGGCGATCCAATCCACCCAAAACATGCAATAAGGTACTTTTTCCTGAACCACTTGAGCCCACAATCGAAACAAACTCGCCAGCTTTCACTTGTAATGACAAGCCACGAATTACATCGACAGTGGCTTTACCATCGGTAAAGGACTTGTGAATATTCTGGGCATCTAAAATCAGATTACTCATAACGCAAAGCCTCTGCCGGTTGAATTTTTGCTGCACGTAAAGCCGGATAAATTGTCGCGACAAAACTAAGGGCCAGTGACAAGCCGACAATCACCAAGACATCTTGCCAGCGCAAATACGAAGGTAAGTAGTTAATAAAATAGGCATCAAACATATTCAGGCCTAAAGTATTGTTGAGCCAGCCAATAAAGCTACTGATACTGGTTGCCGCAATAATTCCGAGAATGGCCCCTGCGCAAGTTCCAATCACCCCAATCACGGTACCTTGCACCATAAAGATTTTGGTAATGGTCGCAGGTGAAGCGCCCAAAGTCCGTAAAATGGCAATGTCCGATTTTTTATCCGTCACCACCATTACCAGTGAAGACACAATATTAAATGCCGCGACTAGAACGATCAGGAATAAAAGCAGGCTGACCATGGCTTTTTCCATCTGAATCGCGCTGAACAGATTACCATGGGTATAAGTCCAGTCCGAAGCATAGAAATTCCCCGGCAAATCACGCACAATTTCCTGAGACACTTGTGGTGCCAGGAAAATATCATCCAGCTTCATACGCACACCCTGCGCACCATCCGGTAGACGCAGCAAGGTCGAGGCATCATTTAAAGCGATATAACCCATCATCGAGTCAACTTCAGCACCAATACTGAAGATTCCCACCACTTTAAAACGCTTGAAACGCGGGACGACACCAGCTGGTGATGGGGTGGCTTCTGGCAAAACCAGAGTAATATTGTCATTTAAACCCACACCCATGGCATCGGTCATTTGCTTGCCCAAAACAATACCAAATTCACCTTTTTTCAGGCTGTCGATACTGCCCTCAACCATATGGTTTTGTATAATTGAAACTTTTTTCTCATACTCGGGTTCAATCCCGCTGACCATAATGCCGGCGACCTGACCCTGTGCGGTCAGCATGCCTTGTAATTGAGTAAAAGGTGCGACTCCCTGAACATGCTCATGCCCTTCAATTTGCTTTGCAAGTTCTGGCCAATTTGTTAAAATTTGTGTTGAGGAAACAGTCGCTTGAGGTATCATTCCTAAGACACGATTCTTTAACTCTCGGTCAAAACCATTCATCACAGACAACACTGTAATGAGGACTGCCACACCGAGTGTGAGGCCGATCATTGAGACCAACGCGATAAAAGAAATGAAGTGGTTACTACGCCGTGCGCGAGTATATTTCAACCCTATATACAGCGAGATTGGTTTGAACATAACCATCTAGTCCGAGGTAATAAATTATGGAAAATGTACAGCATCCAAACGGATTTACGGAAAGACGCGTCATGTCTCGAATCGATGCTGCCTTACGAATTAATTATCAGATTATTTCCGATGATGTTGCCTTGAATGATCCTTACGATCCTAACTTCGTCTTGCCCCGCTATTTTCTACTACTTGCAGAACTAGATCAATTTGATCATGCGGTTAACTACGAATTAGAACAATTATCTGAAAAAGATCAACAAATTGCTCGAATCTTATCCTTATTTAATCAAAAGTTAAACCTTATTACCGGTTCTTTGTATGACGCAATTGTACAAAGCATGTTACCTGTACCAGAGCAAGTGAACTTTTCAGAAACCGGTTTTAGTTTCTTTAATGAGCGCCCTATCGCTGAAGGCACCTATCTGCACGTGACTTTGAGTCATCCGGAAAATTTCTTCCATATTGCAGCAACCGCTCAGGTGGCCTACAGTCGGGAAGAAGAAAATGGCAAATATCGGACTGGTGCTTATTTTATTACCATGCATCCACAAGATCGTGTCAAACTGGGTGAATGCGTCAAGGCTCGCTTTGCCTAAATTACTGCTTTAGTCAGTGCTGCTGGGTGATGAAAGGCGAGCGTTATAGCTCGCTTTAATTTCTCTGGAAAAATATAACAACAAACCAGCCAGTAAGATAACGACGCCAAAGACTGCTCCACCCGATAATTTTTCATCATTCAGAATCACCCCGACAAATAAGGCCAGCATCGGCGTCAATACGGTGGTCAATGACAACGTGGTCGCCTTGATTTTCTGCACCAGTTTAAAATAACAGAACATCGCAATCAGGGAAGCCATGATTACAGCATAACTGAGTCCAATCAGCGATTTTGCCTGTGGGATCTGGGTTGGTGCAAATTGCCAGATAAATGGCAACATGGTACAGGCCATGACCGCTGAAACAGCAATAGAACCGGCCGCTTGTGCCATAGGTTCGAGAGGTGCATTAACTTTTTTCACCCAGAACATCGAAACGCAGTAAATAAAAACACTGAGCAACATCAGGCCTATGCCAATCGGCTGAATATGCTGATCTTTGCCACCGACACAGATAATGCCCAGACCCAGCAAGGCAATCGCCATACCACCCCACTGCGAAGGATAGAGCTTAAGCTGAAATACAAAACGGCCAA
Organism: Acinetobacter sp. RG5; assembly: GCF_031844265.1. Classification (GTDB taxonomy): domain Bacteria; phylum Pseudomonadota; class Gammaproteobacteria; order Pseudomonadales; family Moraxellaceae; genus Acinetobacter. The sequence continues at coordinate 43,702 of NZ_JAUZUV010000002.1, forward strand.
TTAAACCGGTAATAATCGGCGCCAGTCCGAACATCAGGGCAATAATGCCTGAACTCAGATAATCCGTGGCCAGATAAGTGAAAATCTGTGAGCCGATAAAACTGCATGCGCCAGCCAGGTAACTGTGCATGGATAATTTATCTAAGGGAAAACGGGTTTTAAATAGCCACAACAAGGCAAATGCAAAAGGCAAAGCCAAAAAGAAACGCAATGCCAAAGCCCAGAGCGGATGCAAATCCGTCACACTCCAGACAATAGCTAGCGGTGTCGTCGCCCAGATAAAAACCAATAAAAGATAGGTGGCAATCATATTGGTTTGTGTGGGCATGCGAGTCACTCTGAATAAGGCTTAAAGCGCGGAAGTTTTACGTTTTTGTTTTTGGATGGTCTGATCGAGTGCGCTAGAAAATTCGCGTTTATCCCGTTCTGAAATCGGTGGCGGACCGCCCGTTTGCACGCCCGCTCCGCGTAAGCTGTCCATAAAATCGCGCAGATGTAAGCGCGCTTTGACATTGGCTGTAGTATAAATTTCACCACGGGGATGAATCGCAATTCCGCCTTTTTCAATCACTTCCGCAGCCAAGGGAATATCTTGGGTCATGACAATATCATGCTCTTTCATGCGCAGAATAATCTCTTTATCCGCAGCATCCGCCCCACTCATCACCTGAATTGAATTAATTCTGATCGAAGGAGTTATTCCGACTGGTTGGTTGGCAACAAAAGTGACTTCTAGCTGATAGCGGTCCGAAGCACGAATAATCACATCTCGCAGAATACGGGGCAATGCATCGGCATCGACCCAAAGTTTGAATGGCAACACAGGGCTTCCCATTAAGGTATAAATCATGGTTATTCTAGCAAATTGCAGTGATCAGGTTGATGATTAAATCGCTCCATTTTCATTGCATCTGTCATCAATATTTTAAAAAGTATGTGCCCGGTAAAACTGGCATGATTCACGCGAGAAAAAAAATTGACTTCATTTGACTGGCATTTTAATTTTAAAATTCATTCGATTGACTTGAAAAATCGCAATGACCCTCGATTAACTATAAATACATCATCCAAGATCAATTGTGCATATGAAAAATCAGAATAGCCCAGAGATCATCACCATTGATGATCAAAATTTCGGTAGTCATGTCGAACATTGGACCTTGCTCACCGACAACCCTGGCACAGATGTTCCACAGTGGTTAGGCAAAGCTCTTGATGAACCAATCATGCCGATGGGCCTTTGTACACAAGAATGTGATATGGATGCAGAGACCTGGCTGATTCAGGGACCGAGCAAAGCTGCGGTACAGTTGAGTCAAGTGATTGCGGTAGAAAACAATAAACCTCAAGCGCTAAAAACTGCATTTCCGTGCTTTGACAGTCCTTATCAGGTGAAAGCCACGATTGACCGGATTATTAGCTGTAAATCCAATACCCAAGCTGTATTGCGCCTGAATCTGGGTGCTAACAATATTATTTACGCTTTCGATAACCTGTATAGCGTCAATCATCCACATTATGAAAAAGACCAGTCCTATGTGGTGAATCTGAATGGCTGGGCCTATGAACTTGAAGCGGTTGCAGATCATGAGCATCTGGTGGTTGATGATCCGGCTTCGATCAAGCACCACCGTGCCTTGAATGATATTCTGGCTGCCAATAATGGGGTAGCCCCGGATAATTTGCAGGAACAGATTGATGCCTGGCAGCCGCAGTGCGAAGAAGACAAAGAACCTGTAACCGTAGATTTTTCTAAAATGGTAGCTTATCTATACGGCGAAACCATGGGTCAGGAAGATGAAGCCTGGTTCCAGGGCAATATTGTCGGTAAAACGACTATGCAGTTTATGGGTCAGGACTATACCCTTTATGATGTCACCCTCATTCATGATGAAGGCCAGCCTGCGACCTTGATCCGGATTGCAACGCGGAATGACCAGTACAGAGACTTCCAGATTGGCCAGTATATTCGTGGCAACTTGTGGATTCAGGCCAATATTTATAGAAAAGCGGCCTAAGTTCAAACAGAAAAAGAAGATATTCATTTTGATGGGTATCTTCTTTTAATCCATCTATATCCTTATTTGTCATTTTAATTTTTGATTATTTTTTATACATATTTTCTGGCTTAATAATCTATTTAAATTCATTAAAAACCGAGTTATCCACATTTTTAAATTCAAATAAATTCATTTTAAATATTTAAAATAACCCTAAAAACCTTGTAAAAATAAGCGATTGATTTCTCATATAAATAATCTGTTGTCATACAAATCTAATATTTAAATAAAAATGAAATTTATGCTCTTTAATTAAAAATGTACTTTATTTAATCAATTTTTTATGATAAAAATACTCACAACAAATTAGTATTAACGATAAATAGATCGGACAATAAATATCTATGAAAATCGTGCAAGAAGAAACATTACAACAGGTCGAGCATCATCTTAGCTCCCGCTATAATATTGATATGATGTCCTGCCTTTTTTTCATGTTGGGGATGCTGATCTGCGGATTCATCCTGCATACTTTTATTTTCTAAAATTATTGAATGCATAAAAAACCCAGCCTGTGCTGGGTTTTTTCGTTTCAGGAATTAACCATTGCGTTTGGCAAAGTCATCCATAAAGTTCACCAATGCCTGCACGCCTTCTAAAGGCACGGCATTATAAATACTTGCGCGCATACCGCCGACTGAACGGTGACCAGCAAGATTCAATAAATGTTGTGCTTCTGCTTCTTTCAGGAACTGTTTCTCAAGATCTGCATTAGCCAAAGTAAATGGTACGTTCATGATCGAACGGTTTGCTTTTGCAATCGGATTCGCATAAAAATCGCTTTGATCGATATAACCATAAAGCAAGTTAGCTTTCTCAAGGTTCACTTTGTGCATGGCATCTACACCGCCATTTTCTAGCAACCACTCAAACACCAGACCAGACAAGTACCATGCATAAGTTGATGGTGTGTTAACCATTGAGCCATTTTTCGCTTGATCTGAATATTTCAAGATGCTTGGAATTTCTGGTTTGGCTTGATCGAGTAAATCTTCACGAATGATCACCAGCGTTAAGCCAGCAGGCCCGATATTCTTTTGCGCACCGGCATAGATCAAACCAAATTTAGAAACGTCTAATGGTGCAGATAAAATACTAGATGAATAGTCGCACACTAATGGCTTGTCTGTTTCAGGAATTGAAGAAAATTGCAGACCGCCAATAGTTTCATTATCCGCATAATGCACATAAGCTGCATCATCAGAAAGATTCCATTCGCTTTGTGCACTGATCGCATATTTGCCATCAATTTGGATACCTGCTTTTACAACATTGATATCGCCATAACGTTTCGCTTCTTTCAAGGCTTTTTCAGACCAGATGCCGGTATCGATATAGTCTGCTTTGTTGTTTTTGCCAAGCAGGTTCAATGGAATTGCCGAGAACTGTAGTGATGCCCCACCCTGCAAGAACAATACTTTGTAGTTCTCAGGAATATTCATGAGTTTGCGCAGGTCTGCTTCCGCTTTTTCAGCCATGGCAACATAGTCGGCACTACGGTGGCTCATTTCCATGATCGAAAGACCTTTGCCATGCCAGTCAAGCATTTCAGCTTGAGCTTTTTCAAGTACGGCAGTCGGTAATGCAGCAGGACCAGCACAGAAGTTGTACGCGCGCATGATTTTTCCTTTCAGAGTGAAACACAATCAAATGATGGCATTTAACCATATCTGGCAGGGTCTTGCACAAAATTATTTCAATCTATGAGTCAAGATAGAGTCAAAAAATCAATGTAGATTCACAAGATAAATTGACCAGTATTTTAGCCTGCTGTTTTTATCATCTTTGCACTAACAATTGAAAATATTCAAAATTAAGCTATTTTTTAATTTTAGATATTCCATCAAAAATAGCCGACAAGTATTTGAAATACAGATGTAAAAGAAACAATACTATAACTTTACACTAGTTCTATCTACGAACCTTTGATTTATACTAGCCGGATAACATTACCGGCTTTAAATCAGTTTAGCGACTTTATGAACTTAAAGAAAAATAAAAGACAGCTTGTCTGGAGTTTAAATCTGCTTGCATCGATGATGTATGGCAGCTTTGCTCATGCACAGAGCATCAGCTTTCAGGACGCTGAACGTCAGTTGTTGCAAAATTCTTATAGCAGCCAAGCCTATCAAAGTCTGGAACAGGCCTCAAAACTTGAAGCTGAAGCAGTGAAAGGTATAGGTCTGCCACGAGTCGACCTGAATGTTCGTGCGTATGCCTTTCATAATGAACTCGATCTGCCTTTGGGTACATTAAAAAATAATTTAGAGCAATCCTTAACGGATGGTGTCAATAATAGAATTGATGAACTGAACTTAGGTGATCTGGCTGACCCGCTAAAAAATAGTCTAAGACAACCTATTCAAAATGGGGTGGGCTTAATTCCTGATAGTGCGAATGTCGTGCTGGATGATCAGGTGATTCGCCCAACGGTTTCAGTTATGATGCCGCTTTATACCGGTGGACTGACAAGCAGCGCCAAAGAAATCGCCAATATTCAGGTCGGTCGTAGTCAGCTCAGCAACAAACAGCAGCAAGACACGCAGCGTTTTGAACTGATTCAAAGTTATTTTAATGTACAACTCCAAAAGCAACTGCATGCAGTAGCACTATTTAACCTGAATGCCATGCAACAGCATTATCGCAATGCCTTAAAGATAGAACAGCAAGGTTTTATCAGTAAAGGCCAGCGCATGCAGTTTGAAGTGGCACGCAATAATGCCGAGCGCAGTCAGCAAAATACGCAGGCCAATTTGAATGCTGCCCTGTTCCAGCTGAATAATCTGCTTCAGGAAAGTAGCATCACCGAACTTTCGACGCCTTTATTTGTCAATAAAACCGAGCCACAGGCCTTAAATCATCTGCTGAAAACCTTTAGTCAGAACTCTGCGCTGATTCAAAAAATGCAGCTGGATACTCAATTGGCTCAAGCCAATGTCAAAGCCCAGCAAGCAGCGAAAAAACCGAATGTTTTTGCTTTTGGCGAATATAGTCTGGATCAAAATGAAAACTGGATTGTCGGGGTGGCTGCCCGTTATAACTTATTTTCCGGAATTGATAAAAACAAAAATATTCAGGCTGCCGAACTCAAACGCTCTGCCACAGAACTGCTCACTGCACGCACCCAGCAGGAAATTGAAAATCTGATTTATAAATCTTATAGCGAAGCCCTCAGTGCACAGCAAAGTGATGCGCTTCTGGCACAAAACTTGAAAGCCGCACAGGAAAATTTACGCATCCAAGAATTGTCCTTTAAAGAAGATATGGGCACCGCCACACAGGTCATCGATGCACAAAATATGCTGAGCGGACTACGAGCCGAAACTGCCTTGAATGCTTACAAATATGTGATGTCACTGGCCACCCTATTACAAAGCCATGGCTCGATTGCAGAATTTCCGAACTACATCCAACATACCAACACTCACTATATTCGCTAATGGAGCCGAACATGAACGAAGATCAAAAACCCAATGATCCTGTGAATGAAGCGGCTTCATCCAGCGATACAGAAAAATCGCCTGCGCAACAGGTAGAAACAAAGACTGAAATAGAAAGTAACGCGGCGACTTCGACCGAGCATGAACAAGCTCCTGAAATTGCTAAAAAGAAAAAATATTTATTGCTCGCCCTGATTCCAGTTCTACTGGCAGTCATTGCTTTTGGATTATGGAAAAGCTACCAACCGGCTCCGCTGGAATTGCAGGGTCGTGTAGAAGCTGAAACAGTTCAGGTGGCGACCAAAGTGCCAAGCCGTATTGAAGAAATTTATGTAGAAGAAGGTCAGCGGGTCAAAAAAGGCGATGTACTGGTGCGCTTAAACAGCCCGGAAATTCAGGCCAAAAAACAGCAAGCCGCAGCGGCTTTACAATCTGCGCTGGCCTTACAATCGACTGCTGAACGTGGCTCGCAAGAAGAAAATATCGCGAGCCTGTATGCCAACTGGCAATCGCTGAAAGCACAGCAAAATTTAGCCAAAGTTTCTTATGAGCGTGGTGCAAATTTATTTAAGGAAGGTGTGATTTCACGCCAGCGCCGTGATGAATTGTATGCAGCCAGTCAATCAGCAGCACAAATGACAGAAGCAGCGTATCAGCAATACGCACGTGCCAAACGTGGCAGCACTTCGCAGCAAAAGAGTTCCGCCGATGCACAGGTAGATATTGCCCAGGCTGCGCTGGATGAAGCCAATGCTTTAGAAGCAGAAACCCAATTAGTAGCACCTGTAAACGGAACGGTGTCTAAAACCTATGGCAAAGCCTCGGAGCTGGTAGCCACCGCAGTCCCTGTGGTCAGCCTGATTGAAGATCAAATGTGGGTGAGCCTGAATATTCGTGAAGACCAATATGCCCCGTTTCAGAAAATGAGCAGTATTGAAGGTTATATTCCCGCCCTAGATAAAACCGCCACTTTTAAAATCAAGCAGATCAGTGCTGAAGGTGAATTTGCCACCATTAAGACCACACGCCAAACCGGCGGTTATGATGTGCGAAGTTTTAAGCTGCATCTTGTGCCCACACCAGCGATTCCTGAACTGAAAGTTGGGATGAGCGTGTTATTTAAACTGAAAGAGACCCGATAATGTGGACGGGTATATGGCGCGAACTGCGCTATCTGCTCCGCGAAAAATGGGATCTGTGTCTGGTCACGCTCGCACCTGCACTGGTGATTATTTTATTCAGCAGCATGTTTGCTCAAGGGAAACCGGATCATTTACCGATTGCGATTATTGATCAAGACCAGAGTGCGCTGAGTCAAAGCATTTATCAGCATGTGGCGCTGAATCATACTCTTAAAATTGCTACGGTGTCGGAACAAACAGCTGAAATTGAGCGCCTGTTAAATCAAAATAAAATTTGGGGTTATATCCATATTCCCAGCGGTGCCGAGCAACGTCTGGTTCGTGCCCAGGATGCTGACATCAGTATTGCCTTTAACCAGAGTTATTTCAGTATCGGAAATACCATTTCATCTGCCATGCTGGTTAGTAGCCTGCAAGCACTGGCTGAATTTGGCGGACAGCAATATCTGGGCAACCGGCTGCCTTCTCTCGAAGCACCGTCGCCGCATATCAAAATATCGCCGCTGTATAATCCACAACTGAATTATGAATTCTATCTGGAACCCTATGTCATTCCGGCAATTCTGCATTTACTGCTGTGTTGTTGTGTGGCATTTTCCGTCGGTCAGGAACTGAAGCGACAGACCTTAATAAGCTGGATTAGCAACTCATCCATCTGGATGGCATTACTGTCTAAGAACCTGGTCTATGTGGCTATTTTTAGTGTGTGGACTTGGGCCTGGATGTTCTGGCTGATTGAAATTCGCGGCTGGTTTGTTGCCGGCTCGCTCGCTCTGATTCTATCGGCACAATTTCTGCTATATAGCGCCTATGCATTTTTAAGCAGTGCAGTGGTTCTGGCGACCAAAGATTTAAGTAAATCTTTTGGCATCATTGCGGTCTATGGCGGTTCATCTTTAAGTTTTGCCGGTGTGACTTTACCTTTAAATAATGCGCCCCTATTCACCCAGTTTTGGTCCAATATTATTCCGTTTACGCCCTATGCCAAATTACAAACTGAACAATGGGTGATTGGTAGTCCATTGCATATTTCACTGCAAGCTGGATTAATGCTGCTGATCTATGCCCTAGTCTACGCTCTGCTGGCCTATCTGTTCCTTAAAAAAATAGCTAAAGGAGCAGTCCAATGAAATCCTTCTGGTTTTACTATCTGCAAAGCTTCAAGGATATTGTCAGTCACGGCACGATCTTTACCACGCTTATTCTATCCGTCTTATTTTACAGCTTTTTTTATCCAACCGCTTATCAGGCACAGCAGGCTGAAGCCTTACCCATTATCATTGTCGATGAAGAACAAAGTAACTTAAGCACCCGCATTATTGGTCAGGTGGCACAAAGCCCCAATGTCGAAATTCAGGCGATTACCGGAAATTTTGCCGAAGCCAAACAATGGATGGAATCTCAAAAAGCCGATGGAATTTTACTGCTGCCGGACAATTTATCGCAAAGCTTAAGGCATGGTGAAACAGGTGGCATTGGCCTGTATTTAAGTACAGCCAACTTTTTAGTGACCAAACAAATTGGTCTGGGCTTAGCCACATCAGTTGAGCAAACTTTGGCAGATTATGCTGAACGCTTTGGCGAGGTCTCGGATTTTTCACCAGCCCTTTCTGTGCATCAAATTCCTTTATTTAATCCACTGTCCGGCTATGGCAGTTATGTCTTTCCTGCGGTTGCACCCTTAATTATCCACCAAACCATTCTTTTGGGTTTGAGTATGCTGATTTTGGTACATCAGGAAAGAAAAATAGAATTAAACACAAATGCATTGATTGGGATGTGCTTAGCCATCTTCACCATCGGCTGTCTGGGATGTTTCTATTTATTCGGCTTTAGCTTCTGGCTGTTTGATTATCCGCGCGGTGGCAACCTGTTCGGGATGCTACTGGCTGTTCCGGTTTTTATCTACACGATAATTGGCATGACCTGCCTATTTGCCAGTTTTCTGGATCTGCCAGAACGTGCGGGTCATGTGATTGTATTCACTTCCATTCCACTGTTCTTTTTATCTGGTGCGGCCTGGCCACATGCTGCCATGCCCATCTGGATGCAAGTCGTTGGCGAAATCCTGCCCTCTACCCAAATTGTGCAGATGTTTATTCAACTCAATCAGATGGGTGTACCTACCGCACTAGTCTTGCCTAAATTGCTTTATCTTGGAATGATCGGTAGCTTGTGCTTTTTCCTGGCTTATCGACGTTTAATTTCTGGTCATCAAAGCAGATAGAGCATTATAGCAATGCTCCTATTCCACTTATTTACTCGATTCGCCAAAGACTTGAATATTGAAATTACGAATCTTGTTGCTACCATTCGGCTTGTCAAAACTCACATCATACTGAACCAGATTTTCCGGATAGGCAATTTCATAGCTGACCTTATATTGCCCAAGCTGATTGGTTGCTTCTTCAATCTCTTTGGTCATTAAAGTCTTAGACTTGTATTCACCTTGAGGAATTGAACGTGAAAAGCGTTTCATCAGCTTTTCATTATCCTTAAACTGGGTTTGCAACTGCGGTTCTAACTGATCCAGAAATTCCTCATATTTCCCGTCACGCAAATCCTCATAAGCCAGCTGTGCCGCCTTTTCCTGTTCAGGACTCGGATTCGGAATATTGTCCATTGAATTACAGCCAGTCAATGCAACCGCTGCTGCCAACAACATTAATTTGGTTTTCATCGCTTACCCTTATGCAGTCAAGGTTTATAAAAAAGGACGCCGAAGCGCCCTTTTTATCAGTAAAAAACTTATTCTTCTACTGAATTTTCACCATCTTTTGCAACTTGCTCAGTTTCAGCTGCTACATCTGTTTCTGCTACTAAAGATTCTGCACCTTCAATCGCTTCAACAAACTCATCTTCTTCAACCGCTTCGATTGAAACGACACCAACCAGCAATTCCTCATTACCTAGGCGGATCAGACGAACACCCTGTGCGTTACGACCGGTTTGCGCCACTTCAGATGCACGGGTACGAACCAGCGTACCGCCATCAGAGATTAGCATCAGTTCTTTAGAAGCATCGATGGCAACAGCGCCCACCAATTGACCGTTACGTTCAGAGGTCTTGATCGCAATCACGCCCTTACCGCCACGTTTCTTGGTCGGGAAATCATCTACTGGAGTACGTTTACCATAACCATTTTCAGATGCACACAGTACTTCGCCAGTTTCAGGTACAACAACCAGTGATACGATTCGGCTAATCAATGCTGAATCTGAACCATCTTCGTCATCAGACTCGATCTCAGTTTCATCATTTTCTTCTAGCTGTGCAGCTGCACCAATAGTCACGCGCATACCACGTACACCTTTGGCAGAACGGCCCATTGAACGTACATCAGTCTCTGCGAAGCGAATGGCTTTACCTTCGTTCGAGAACAACATGATTTGCTGTTCGCCATCAGTAATCGCTACACCAATCAAGGTATCATCGCCATTCAGCTCAATCGCACGTAAACCGTTTGAACGAACATTTGAGAACTGTTCAAGCTCTACACGTTTAATCGTACCGTATTCAGTCGCCATAAACACATAGAAGTTTTTACGTACCGCTTCAGCCTGCTGAGCAAAGTCATTGATAATGTCATCATCAAGATCTGTTGCAGAAAGCTCCAAGCCCAACTGTTTCAATTGAATACGCAATGCATCAGAAATATCATCCGCACCATCTTCAGATTCTGTCAGCGCTGCTTCAAGCTCGGCAAAATGAGCATTGATCACTTCATTGGCTTGCAACTGCGCTGCATTGGCTTTGACAAATGCCTTGAAGGCAGCCAGACGTTCTTTGAATTTCTTCGGCGCGTCAATCACAGGCAAGATCGCAGTAATGGTCTCGTTTTCATCCAGTGGCAACAAATTCACCATTGGGCGACCTTTCGCACCACGTGATGCTTGCGGCACTTCATAGACTTTCAGACGATAGACCTTACCAACATTGGTAAAGCAAAGTACCGTCGCATGACTTGACGTCACAATCAGATGTTGAATGTAATCATCTTCTTTCATGCTGGTCGCAGACTTACCACGGCCACCACGACGCTGTGCAGCGTAGTCAGACAATGGTTGAGTTTTTGCATAACCTGATTTCGATACCGTCAGCACCATTTGCTCTTCAGGAATCAGATCTTCACGAGAGAAATCGATACGTGACTCGACAATCGACGTTTTACGTGCATCGCCATACTGCTGAAGAATTAATGCCAATTCTTCACGAATCACGTTCATCAACAGATTAAAGTCATTCAAAATTGCAGTCAGTTCAGCAATTTGTGACAGGATTTCACTATATTCAGCATGTAACTTGTCTTGTTCCAGACCAGTTAAACGATGCAAGCGAAGTTCCATAATTGCATTCACCTGGGTTGGTGACAAACGATAAATCTCGCCATCCAAACCAAATGGGCGACTTGGGTCTTCACCTTCAATCTCATCCGGACGCACAGAAACTGAACCGGCTTTTTCCAACAAGGCCAAAACACCGCCACCTGCCCACTCACCTGCCTGCAAACGCTCACGCGCTTCAGCCGGATTTGCAGAACTCTTGATGGTTTCGATGATGGCATCAATATTTGCCAGAGCAACGGTTAAACCTTCCAAGATATGACCACGTTCACGCGCTTTGCGTAATTCGAACATGGTACGACGCGTGACTACTTCCTGACGGTGACGGATAAACGCGGCAATGATGTCTTTCAGGTTCATCAATTTTGGTTGGCCATTGTCCAGGCAAACCATATTGATGCTGAAAGAGTTTTCAAGTTGCGTGTTCTGGAACAGGTTGTTCACGATCACTTCAGCGTTTTCACCGCGCTTCAGGTCAATCGCGATACGCATACCGTCTTTGTCAGACTCATCACGAAGCTCTGAAATGCCTTCCAGTTTTTTCTCTTTAACCAGTTCTGCAATACGCTCAATGGTTTTTGCTTTATTGACCTGATATGGAATTTCAGTGAAGACAATCGTGGTACGGCCATTCTTCGGATCTTCTTCGAAATGGTATTTACCACGGATATGCAAACGGCCCTTACCGGTACGGTATGCATCGACGATGCCTGATTTACCGTAAATGATACCGCCTGTCGGGAAATCCGGACCAGAAATATGTTCCATCAACCCTTCGATACTGATCTGAGGATCATTAGCATAGGCCAGACACGCATTCACCACTTCAGTCATGTTATGCGGCGCCATATTGGTCGCCATACCGACTGCAATACCGGTAACACCATTAATCAATAAGTTCGGTACACGGGTTGGCATGACTTGAGGAATACGCTCAGAGCCATCGTAGTTGTCTTCCCACTCGACGGTATCTTTTTCAAGATCCGCTAACAGTTCGTGGGTCAGTTTACGCATACGTACTTCGGTATAACGCATTGCTGCTGCGCTATCGCCATCGACCGAACCGAAGTTACCTTGACCATCAACCAATTGGTAACGCAAGCTGAAATCTTGCGCCATACGTACAATGGTTTCGTATACGGCATAATCACCATGCGGGTGATATTTACCAATCACGTCACCGACTACACGTGCAGACTTTTTATAAGCTTTGTTATAGTCATTGCCTAATTCGTGCATTGCGAAAAGCACACGACGATGAACAGGTTTTAAACCATCTCGTACATCGGGCAATGCACGTGACACAATCACGCTCATCGCATAATCGAGATATGAGCTTTTAAGTTCATCCTCAATGGCAATCGGTCTAATTTCCGATACGCTCATGCATACTCCTTATTCTACAAGCCAATTTTGGCTTGTATTTATATGTCGTAAAACTAGCAAAATCATTAACTCAAACGACTGAGTTAAAAACTAAAATACAGCCCTAAATTATAGCATAAACACTTGTATTTTTGTGTCGAAATATTCAGCTTAACCTTGTTAATTATCTTCATTTTAGTGATCATTTTCTTGTTATTTGAAAACCGAAAATTAGCGCATCCAGACAGGATTTTTCAATACCTCAAATTTTGAGAAATACAGTACTACAAAAACAAAATGCGCCAATCAACTGGCGCATCTTCATCGTTTTTTCTATATTTTTATTGTGCCTGGTTCAGTACTTTACGATAGCTCAGCACAGCCACAATCAGTAAAACTGGCAATAACATCTCCACCCCTTCCTCAATGGTCATAATCATGATTTGAGTATGCGGCACCAACTGGATGCCGAATTCATCTTTCAGGGTTGAAGTCGTGCGATCGAGCACCTTGCTTAGTCCGCCACAGGCAATGGTAAGGAAGATAAAAAAATGTGCAATATTCAAAGAATTCTTCATGCTTCGTATGGTTTGAACCAGCTTTTTCGCCAGTACCAGAAAGACAAAAATAATGCCGAGCAATAAAATAAATCCGAGCAGCTTATCCATGAGCGGAATTTCAGCACTGCGATAGAAATTAGTTTTGATAAAACTCATTTCAAACACCTGCTTATGGAAATCCATTTCCCGTAATCCCAACAATGTCGCTGCTATAGCCGTAAACACTCGGGTATTAGGTTTGATTTCAACATTAAGCAAACACAGCACTGCCAGCAAGTACCATAACCATGGACTCATGACTTCAAAAGCGCCTGATTCACTAAATAAATACTGAGTCACCGCAGGCGGTGCATTCAGGGCAGTATGAATACAAATACCCAGATAAAGCGCAATCAGCAGAAAACTAATGAACAGGATATGGGCGGCTTTGGAAAAGGACATGATTAAAAACAGGAGAAAAAGCAAACCGGGATTTTATCACTTTTCATGCAAATGAAATACTCTAGTTTCGACTGCCGAGTATTTTTAAAATTTTTGCATAAGAAAACGCCCTTGCACAAAACAGGAAAGCATTGCTTTCACTGCCTGCGCAAGAGCGTTTTTTTAAAGCTGATTCAGGAATTAGATTTTAGAAACCAATTCTGGAATTACAGTGTTCAGGTCACCGACTAACCAGTAGTCAGCGACTGCATTGATTGGTGCTTCTTCATCTTTGTTGATCGCAACGATCACTTTAGACTCTTTCATACCCGCCAAATGCTGAATCGCACCAGAGATACCTACCGCGATGTACAGGTCAGGTGCAACGATTTTACCAGTTTGACCCACTTGCATATCGTTTGGTACGAAGCCAGCATCTACCGCAGCACGTGATGCACCTTGAGCAGCACCAAGCTTGTCGGCCAATGGATCAAGGATCTTGTGATAGTTCTCACCAGAACCTACACCACGACCACCAGAAACCACAATACGCGCAGCTGTCAGTTCAGGACGTTCAGACTTTACGATTTCTTCGTTGATAAACTTAGAAATACCCGCATCACCAGTAGACGCAGCAGCTTCAACAGCAGCAGAACCGCCTTCAGCAGCTACAGCATCAAATGCTGTACCACGAACAGTCGCCAATACGATGCTTTCGCCTGATTCTACAGTCGCAATTGCGTTACCTGCATAGATCGGACGTTTGAAAGTCTTAGGACCATCTACCGCAATGATGTCAGTGATCATGCTTACGTCAAGAAGCGCAGCTGCACGTGGCAAAATGTTTTTACCAGTTGTTGTAGAAGCAGCAAGGATATGTGTATAGCCTTTACCTAATTCAGCAACAAGTTTAGCCACATTTTCAGCCAATTGGTTTGCATAAGCAGCGTCATCAGCAAGTAATACTTTGCTTACACCCGCAACTTTAGCCGCTTGGTCAGCAACTGCCTGAGCGCCAGAACCAGCAACCAATACAGTGATATCACCACCGATTTTTTGCGCTGCAGCAACAACGTTTAAAGTAGCAGCGTTTAATGCTTTGTTGTCGTGCTCAGCGATAACTAAAATACTCATGATTTTTATCCTTCTGTATTAGATCACTTTCGCTTCGTTTTTTAATTTTTCTACAAGCTCGTCTACAGACTTCACTTGTACGCCAGCTTTACGCTCTGCAGGTGATTCAACTTTCACTGTTTTCAGTTTAGTTGCAGGGTTTACACCGAAATCTGCAGGTGACTTGGTATCAAGCGGTTTTTTACGCGCTTTCATGATGTTTGGAAGTGCCGCATAACGAGGCTCGTTCAAACGCAAGTCAGTGGTAATGATTGCTGGAAGTGTCAGTTCAACAGTTTGTAAACCGCCGTCTACTTCACGTGTTACTTGTACTTTGTCGCCATCTACTTTCACTTCAGAAGCGAATGTACCTTGACCCGCACCCATTAGAGCGCCAAGCATCTGACCAACCTGATTCGAGTCATCATCAATTGCTTGCTTACCCAGAAGGATCAATTGTGGTTGTTCAGCGTCAACAACGCCTTTCAGAATTTTAGCGATTTCCAGCGCACCCAGTTGGCTGTCATCAGCTTCAACCAGAATACCGCGGTCAGCACCAAGCGCCATTGCAGAACGGATTTGTTCTTGGGCTTCTTTAGGACCAATAGAAACAACAATGATTTCTGAAACAGTTCCTTTTTCTTTTAAACGAACCGCTTCTTCCACTGCGATTTCACAGAATGGATTAATTGACATTTTAACGTTAGTTAAGTCAACACCACTGTTGTCCGGTTTAACACGAACTTTAACGTTGGCATCAACCACACGTTTTACAGCAACAAGAGCCTTCATGTAATCCTCGGCTGTTTTAGCAAATGTAAATGTTGAGAAAAGTTAGTGTAACTCTTCACTTAAATTTTTTTAGGTGCCCTATCTTGCAATGTGTACGGCATTTCGGTCAAGTCACAATTCAACAAAGAGCTGTAAAAATGCGTAATTTTCCCTGAACGATGCGTTCACAATTAATTGTTATCGTTTTATTACAATGAAATGTATCAATATTTACTTAAAATTTAACCATTGATTTATATTATTTTTTTATCTGATTACTCACATCAGAAGTTTTGATTGATCAGTTTTAATCTAAATGGATTTAAAGCAGCTTGAAGCAAAATAGCCGGAATATACCTATGTCAGCTTTTGTCATTTTGGACAGAATTCTTTTTGAGAGCGAATTAAACCCAATATAAAGACAAATTGACCAAATAATAAACCAGCGCATTGAATTCTACGCCGACAAAGTGAATATTTAATTTCAAATCTTCGCAATTATAAAAAAAAGCATACTGCGAACAGTATGCTTTTTTGCAACCCGATTAATTAATGATGAGCCAGCTTGCGGCAAGTGCCAGTAAACCACCAGAAGTTCCATCCACCCATTTTTGTTTACGTTCATCCATTTGGGTTTTCTGGCTGATTTTGCTGAATAAAATACTTAAGCCACAATACACCACAAAAATCAGACTGATAAAAATAAAGGACAGAATCAAACCTTGACTGACAGTATTGGCCGATTTATCAATAAACTGCGGCAAAATCGCAAAATAAATCAACATGCCTTTCGGATTTAACAGTGCGGTAAAAAAACCTTTTTTAATCGGATTGGCTGAGGTCTTTTTCTCAATGTTCAGCGCGTTTTTACTGAATACCGATTTGAGCAAACCAAAGGCCAGATACAGCAGATAAGCAATCCCGAGCCAGCGAATCGTTTCAAACAGCACCGGAAAAGAGACAATAATAGCCGCAATCCCGAGTGCCACCAGAATAGAATGCACCAGATAACCGCAACACACCCCTAAGGTTGCCATCATGCCTGCTTTTGCATCTTTACCCATCACTTGAGACAGGATAAATAACATATCGGGTCCAGGCGTAAAAATCAGGGGAAGCACGGTCAGTGCAAAGAGTACAAATACAGACATTTCCTTTTCCTTTCAAACTCCAGAAAGTGAAATAAGTATCTGCGATTTTTTACAAAATTGGCTTTCATTTTATTTTATAATAAGTATTATTTTTCGAATATTATTCTAATTTATGAAAATATCCACCAAGTCTGTGCGGGTAAAACTTGATCGAATTGATAAAAATATCATTCGACATTTACAGGCCAATGGCCGTATTCAGAATAATGATCTGGCACGTGAAATCGGACTTTCACCTTCGTCCTGTTTACGCCGGGTAAAATTACTGGAAGATGCAGGCGTGATTCAGAATTACACGACTATTGTCGACCAACAAAAAATTGGTTTTCAGCTGATTTTATTTTCGCGCATCTGGCTGGTCGGTCAGGATGCCGAAACCATTGATACCTTTATTGAGGCGATGAAAGAATTGCCGCAAGTGATGGAGTGCTACATTATTTTGGGAGAGAGCGATGCCATGTTGAAAGTTGTGGTACCTGATCTGGAAAGTTACCGTAAATTTCAGTCGACCCATCTGACCAAAAAAAATGGTATTACCAGTGTCAAAACAGATTTACCGAGTCAGATTATTAAACAGAGTTTCCAGCTGCCTTTAGAAGATTTATAGGCAAACTGATTTTAGACAACGACGCTATGTTCTTAATTTAAGATTTGCATAATCGTAGCTTGCTTAAACCATAACATGTGCTGCAAGCGCATAGATTGAAAGTTCTACTATAAGAAAAGGTTGCCTATAGAAGACAACCTTTTCCTCTTGAGCAAAGCCAAATCACAGGACTGAATCTTATTTTTATGTTATGTGGATGCTTCAGAATTTACTCAGTTTCTTGTGCTAAAAAATCACGATGTACATGGCTTAAATCTACCAGCTCATAGTCTGCCAATTCAAAAATTTGCCAAATTGCAATCGCATCTTCTTTTAAATCGACTGCCTGGGTCGCACGATTCGACAATTGCCATTGCAAATCAGAAATCCATAAATAGTATTGCCTAGTCGCCGCATTAAAGGCCTGAACTTTTCCATCGGCATTAATCCCTTGAATGATGGCGCCTTCAGGTAAGGTCGCTTCAAGATTGGGTAAGCTAATGTCCACAAAATGCTTGATTTGTCGCAAACCATAACCTGCGAACATTTCTTTTTGAGCTTCACTTAACTGTGCATATTTTTGCTCTATATCTGCAATTACCAGTGTGTCCATGTCACCTCCCATCGGTCAAATGCTGAGACTCTACTCAGCAATATTTCATTTTAAATATTAAATACTAGTTATTGTTATACCTGAAATGGCGCATTTAACGAATAAGACAATAGTGAAATGCTTACCCGAACGCCAATGTTCAGTTCAATTCCATTTTAAGGTTTATATATGAAAGTTTTGTGCCAAAAATACAATTTTCATGATTTTTATTCTATAACACTTGGCACATGATCAATCTTCTTTATGCTGCGCACGCGGATGGGCCTGATCATAAATCTGGGCCAGATGGTCAAAATCAACATGGGTATAAATTTGCGTGGTGGTTAAATTACTGTGTCCCAGCATTTCCTGCACGGCTCGTAAGTCCCGGCTATTCGATAACATGTGACTCGCAAAACAATGTCTTAACAAATGCGGATGTAAATCTACATTCACGCCTGCGCGCTGCGCCTGAAACTTGACCCGATTTTCAATTTGTCGTGCACCGAGCGGATTGCCTTTCTGGGTAATAAATACATTCGCCTCCGGTACAAAATCGCCATTCCATAAGGGATAGACTTGCAACCAAGCCATCACGCTGTCTTTGGCCTTGGAACCGAAAGGCATTATCCGGGTTTTATTGCCTTTACCAGTAATGCGTAATAACTGCCGGTTGAAATCAATATCTTTAATTCTCAGGCTTTGCAGTTCTGCCAGACGCAGCCCACTGGAATAAAGCAATTCTAACATCGCTTTGTCCCGGAGCCACATTTGCTGTTGTATTTCATTTTCAGGCGCAGGCTGATCAATAATTTGGTTGACGGTTTCAATATCCACCATGCCCGGCAAAGGACGCGATTGACGTTTTAACTGAAAATCATCCGCCGGATTAAAAGCCATATGCTGAGCCTGCTCGGCCCATTTCATAAACTGACGAATAGCCGAAAGCATACGTTGCAGGCTGCTAGGACTGAGCTGATGCTGTTCCACTTTTTCAGCCAGAAACTGGCGTAAATCGGTGGCTTCTACATCGTTTAAATTGAGCTGCTCACGCTGGCAAAACTCTAAAAAATCTGAGACATCACGTTCATAGGCTTGCAAGGTATGTTTGGACTGGTTTTGAATTTCACGTTCTTTCAGCCACATGTTAAGCAAGAGTTGAGGTGGGACAATCACTGCTTGCTCCATTTAGAGTTGCTCCAAATAATCTTGAATCAGCATTGCAACCTGATTTGCATGAGAGTTGGCAAAGAAATGATCTCCACCTTGGATAATATGCAATTTTGCATTTTTAAAAATTCCTGCCAAGTATTGTCCAAGCTGAACAGTACTTAAAGGATCATGATCGCCCCAGATCAGTAAGATCGGAATGTCAAGACTTTCAAGCTGAACGCGGCTAAATTCAGTTTGGTCTTGTTCAAACCAGTCCGGCGCTGTTTTAAACAGTTCACGATAATCTGTTCGCCAGTCTGCACAATGAAAAGTTTTTAAATTCAGACCACCAGATGTCGCCAACAATACCAGCCCTTTGACTTTCTGCGGATGATTGAGTGCCAACCCAACGGCCAAGACACCGCCCATAGACTGGGCAATCAGAATGGAATCATCCTCAATTTTTTCTTTCACGAATTCTTGCAGATCATACAGGTTTTGAATGGCCAAATTTGGTGCTACGCCATCAAAGCCCGGATAGGCAATGACTTGCTGATCTGGATATTTGGTTAATGCTGCCCTTAATGGCTGCCAAAAGTGCTGGCTTCCTGAAGCACCCGGCAGGAACACAAGCGTATTCATCTCATTCAAATTCTACGGTTTTTCCCATCCTAGCATAAAAAAAGCACCATCGATCAGACAGTGCTTTTTTCTCAAGCGGAACCAAGCTTAACCCTGGAAATAACGTAAATCCAGACGTCCTTCATACACGGTCGCCGTTGGTCCGGTCATCCAGACCACATCACCTTCTTTCCATTCAATTTGCAGCTTGCCGCCTGCCAGTTCAACTTCCACTTTGCTCGACAGCAGACCACGGCGCATACCTGAAATTGCGGCAGCACAGGCACCTGTACCACAAGCTAAGGTCTCGCCTACACCACGCTCGTACACACGTAAACGTGCATGTTTTTCATCAATAATCTGCATAAAGCCAGCATTGACTCGTGCCGGGAAGCGCGCATGTGATTCAACTTGTGGACCAATACGTGCGACATCAGCAGCGATCACATCCGGTACAATTGTCACCGCATGTGGATTCCCCATATTGACCACATCAATGGTCAGCTTTTCACCGCCAGCAAGATCGATGTCATACAGGCTCTCCGGCGCATCAGCCACAAATGGAATTTCCTGAGGCAGGAATTTTGGATAGCCCATATTGACCCGTACCCAACCATTCACACCCAATTCCGGCTCAACAATACCAGATTTGGTTTGCACCTTGATTTTGGTTTTGGTGGTGAGCTGACGATCATGTACAAATTTGGCAAAACAGCGCACACCATTGCCACATTGTTCCACTTCTGAACCATCGGCATTAAAAATCCGATATTTAAAGTCTGCACTTGGGACATCGGGTGGCTCAACCACCAAGAGTTGATCAAAACCAATGCCGAAGTTACGATTGGCCAAACGCTGAATGGTCAAAGTGTCTAAATAAGCACGCTGGCTGATCAGATCAACCACCATAAAGTCATTGCCCAGACCATGCATCTTGGTAAATTCTAATAACATCCTGATTTATCCTTAAGGCAATAAACGCTCACGTTCCCAAAGTGATTCAATCGTCTCACGTTCACGAATCAAATGTGCCTGATCAGCATCGACCATTACTTCAGCAGCACGACCACGGCTGTTGTAATTTGAGCTCATCACAAAACCGTATGCACCAGCGCCAAGTACAGCCAGCACATCATTTTCCTTGATCGCAAGCTCGCGCTCTTTACCGAGGAAGTCACCAGTTTCACAGATGGCACCCACCACATCCCATTCTTTTGCTTCGACATCGTTACGCGGTGTCACAGACTGAATATCCATCCATGCTTCATATAACGCAGGGCGAATCAGGTCATTCATCGCTGCATCAATGATCGCGAAATTACGGTGCTTGGTCGGCTTCAACAGATCCACTTTAGTCAGCAGCACACCCGCATTGGCAGAAATACTACGTCCCGGTTCCATATATACTTTCAAGCCCAACTTTTCTAAAGCCGGACGCAGCGCATTGGCATATTCTTCAACCGACGGCGGGGTTTCATCTTTATACTTCACGCCCAGACCGCCACCGATATCAATGTGTTTGAGGTGAATGCCCAGCTCTTTTAACTGGTCAATCATGACAATGACACGATCCAGTGCATCGACAAATGGCTGGGTTTCAGTCAACTGTGAACCGATATGGCAGTCAATCCCGACCACATCCAGATTTGGCAATGACGCCGCATATTGATAGGTTTCGAACACGCTATCCGATGGAATACCGAATTTATTTTCTTTTAAGCCCGTTGAAATATAAGGATGGGTTTTGGCATCGACATCCGGATTGACACGCAATGAAATCGGCGCTTTGATATTTAATTCAGCCGCAACCTTCTGGATACGATCCAGCTCGGCATAAGATTCCACGTTAAAGCAGGCAATGCCGACTTCCAACGCTTTTTTGATATCCGCTTCAGATTTACCCAAGCCCGAAAATACGATTTTCGATGCATCACCACCGGCTTTCAGCACACGCGCCAATTCACCACCGGTCACAATATCAAAACCGGCACCCTGTTTGGCCAATACATTCAATACCGCAAGATTAGAGTTGGACTTTACCGCAAAACAGATTTGATGGTGGATAAAATCAAAAGCACGGTCCATATCTAAAAAATGCTTTTCCAAAGTGGCTTTAGAATAAACATAGAGTGGTGTGCCGAATTGCTCCGCGAGCTGTTGTAATGAACATTGCTCAGCGTGCAATACCCCATTAATGCGGGTGAAACTCATGAAGGTATCCTTTCTGTGAAAGCGTTATGGTGTGGTTTTAACGTCTGAATCTGTAGGTGCAGCAAACTGTTGTTGCACGGGTGCCTCGCGTTTTTCATCGGACGCTTTAGGCTCAGTTTCAGTATTTTTGTATAACAGATACTTGGCACGCTTGTCGTAATTCGGATCATTCGGCAAGTGCAAAGCACCTGACTGTCCACAACCTGCAAGAACAAGACCTGTCGCTAAGATACTGATGTAGCAAATGACTTGGCGCATCTGACCACCTAATGTAATAGTTTCGATGAAGTATAACGCGATCATTCGGCATGACCCAAGCGTTAAACGCTAGAGAGTATCTTTAGACAAAAAAAAACGCCAGCAGATCGCTGACGTTTTTATTGATAAGGTTTATTTATGTTTCTGTTTATACAAACCAAAATAGCCAATGATCAGCAGGATAAACCAGATCGGACTGATCATCAGTGCCTGACGAGTATCCTCTTCCAGCGCCAAAACCACGATCATGCTCAGGAAGAAAATAATCACGACCCAACAAGTCAATAAACCACCTGGCAGCTTAAAGGTCGATTTGGCATGCAGCTCTGGACGTGTTTTGTAATACACGATATAGCTCCAGATAATGATGATCCAGACACAAATAAACAGAATCGTGGATAAAGTCGTGGCCAAGGTAAAGGCCCGAACAGTATCCGGAACGAAATACTGCAGTGCTGCACCCAGCAACAAACACACGGCAGAAAAATACAGGGCATTTGCAGGCACTGCGCGACGGTTCAAGCGACCAAAGGCAACCGGTGCCTGCTCTTCACGCGACAGGCCAAACAGCATACGACTGGTTGAGAATACGCCACTGTTCATCGATGACATCACCGAGGACAATACCACCAGGTTCATGATGATCGCAGCCGCTGCAATGCCAGCCTGACTGAACAGGTTCACAAACGGTGATACATTCGGATCAATCTGGTTCCACGGTGTCACTGACATCACAATTAGCAGTGCCAATACATAGAAAATAATGATACGGATCGGAATAGAGTTCACCGCTTTTGGTAGGTTCTTTTCCGGATCTTTGGTTTCAGCCGCGGTAGTACCCACCAGTTCCACCCCCACAAAGGCAAAGATTGCAATCTGGAAACCGGCCAGGAAGCCCATGGCACCCGTTGGGAACAAACCGCCATGCTCCCAGATATGACTAAAGGATGCGACCGTACCGGCATCATTGGTAAAGCCAGTAAACACCATCCACAGACCAACAGCAATCAGCACCACAATGGCGATAATTTTGACCAGGGCAAACCAGAACTCCATTTCACCAAACAGTTTTACCGTGACCAGATTCAACCCCATGATAAACACAATCGCGGCAACACTGATCATGACGCCTTCTTCAGGGCTAAAGGGCAAGCCATTATTGAAGAATTGCAGATAATAAATAATGGCTGACAGATCTGCGATCCCGATGGTGATCCAGCATAGCCAGTAGGTCCAGCCAACAAAGTATCCGGCCCAAGGCCCGATCAGATCCGTGGCAAAATCAATAAATGATTTATATTGTAAATTGGAGAGTAACAGCTCACCCAATGCACGCATCACCAGAAAGACCATAAAACCGATGATCATATAGATCACCAGAATCGAAGGACCTGCGAGACTGATGGTTTTACCCGAACCCATAAACAGGCCGGTTCCGATGGCGCCCCCAATGGCAATTAACTGTAGGTGCCGATTGGACAAACTCCGCTTTAATTCACCGTGCTCTGCCGACGAATTGTTATATTTTTCTGACATTATTAATTACAACTTTGAGTTTTACTCGCGACAAATTAACGTAAAAAATGCTGAATACAAAAATAAAATTTGCATCATTTGTATTTCCTGATTAATTGAAGAAGTTAATTTATTTTTCTTATATCGCTCTACAGTTACATTTCTGCTTTATTTTTGACCTGCGATATTCCAGTAATTTCTTGTCAAATTTTTAAAACTGTGTAAAAAATAGAACACTATTCAGCCAATTTATGCATTCAGGATGAATGCATCTGGCATAGCAATTGCTTTTTAATCAATACCTCGAACTACACAGACATGGATCAATAAGAAGAATTTTATGCAAAATTTACAAAGTTTAATGGAAACTTTAAGCGGCTGGGTCTGGGGCCCTTATATGCTGGTACTGATTGTCGGTACCGGGATCTTCCTTACCTTTCGTTTATTGTTCTGGCAGTTCCGCATGTTGCCTTTAGCCTTTAAACAGGTCTTTGGCAAGCACCCTGAGCATTCAGGTGATATTTCCCAATTTGCTTCATTGATGACCGCACTCTCTGCCACGATTGGTACCGGTAATATTGCCGGTGTAGCCACTGCCTGTGTTCTCGGTGGTCCGGGCGCCGTGTTCTGGATGTGGATGACTGCCCTGTTTGGTATGGCGACCAAATATGGCGAAGGTGTTCTCGCAGTCAAATACCGAGTCAAAAATGAGAAAGGTGAAATGTCCGGTGGTCCGATGTACTACATCGAGCGTGGTCTGAAATGGAAATGGCTGGCACTGATTTTCGCTTTGTTCGGGACACTGGCTTCTTTTGGGATCGGCAGTTCAGTACAGTCGAATACTGTAGCACTGGCAGTTGAAAACAGCCTGGGCATTGAAACCTGGATGACGGGGATCATTATCACTGCCTTTTCAGCACTGGTGATTCTGGGCGGAATCAAATCGATTTCCAAAGCTTCTTCTGTGATCGTGCCGATTATGGCGGTGGGTTATGTGGCTGGCGGTCTGATTATTATTTTAAATAATCTGGAACTGGTCGTGCCGGCACTAAAAATGATCTTCAGCTATGCATTTACTGGTGAAGCTGCAGTGGGCGGTGCGATTGGTGCAGCGATTCGTTATGGTGTGGCACGTGGTGTATTCTCCAACGAAGCCGGCATGGGTTCTGCGCCGATTGCTGCCGCAGCGGCAAAAACCGATCATCCGGCCCGTCAAGGTCTGGTGTCTATGACCGGTACGTTTATTGATACGATTATTGTCTGTTCAATTACCGGTATTGTTCTGGTGATGGGTTATATCATGGCCGGTAATTCATTCGGAGATCAAACCGGTGCAGTATTGACCATCAGCGCGTTTGACAAACTGTTGCCTGGGATCGGCGGCTGGATTGTGACCCTCGGGATTATTTTCTTTGCTTATTCCACCATCTTGGGTTGGAGCTACTATGGCGAGAAATGTGCCACTTATTTGCTCGGTGAGAAGTTTGTGCTGCCCTATCGCATTATTTATATCGCTTCGGTATTTATTGGCTGTGTGGCGACCCTTGATCTGGTTTGGCTCTTCGCCGATACCTTTAATGGGCTCATGGCGGTTCCAAACTTAATTGCACTATTGCTTTTATCCGGAGTGATTGCCAAGGAATCGAAAGACTTTATTGCAAGACGTAAATCTGGTGAACTTTATTAATTGATAAGTTATTTAACTACTCAACTTAAATAGTAAAGAGCCACGTCAATCGTGGCTTTTTATGCTTCATCTTTTCCATTCTTCATCATGAAAATTTAGCAACGTAAACCACTACAAGCCAGCTTGTCCCACTCAGATTCAAGCTCCAACGCTAGTCCTAAAGATAAAACAAAAAACTGAATGCCTTTAATTTTCATATTGCCCTGTTCATCTTCCAGATACCCACTCAATTTTTGATAGGTTTTATGATGCAGATCAAAAGGTACATCCAGATAAAGACCACCCAGGTAGATTTCACTATGGACGGTTTGATCCACACCTAAACACGGCATATAGACAATGCCCTGTTGCTCTAGCCAGCCGATCAACATTTGGCGAACCGAGTTTGCGTCCCGATCTGGATGGACATAATGATCAAAATGCACAAACAGCACATCACGGTTTTTTTCACGTGCGATCGCATCAATATGTTTCAGCAATTGTGACAAGATCTGTTCCATTCCAGCATAACAAGATGGGCATTATAGACGGCGTTGACGCATAGCATTCAAATCAGCATAAATAAAAACGACAAGCCTTGTCGTAAAAACTATGATTTTTCAGGTGAAAGGCTTGGTTTTCTATAGCATTCACCGCTATGCTGTCACTCAATTTCAATCGCTACATCTTCAAATATGGCTAAAGCAAAAAGTGTGTATCGTTGTGAACAGTGTGGTGCCGATCATCCAAAATGGTCGGGGCAGTGTTCTGAATGCGGGGAATGGAACAGCCTGGTTGAGGTGACCATTGCACCGGCAGTGACGCATCGCGCCCAGCCAAAAATCGGTGGTGGATATGCAGGCCAGGCGTCCAGCATCACGACTTTAAATCAGGTTTCAGTCTCTCATGAAACCCGTCTGCCGACGGGGATCAGCGAATTTGACCGGGTCTTGGGTGGCGGACTGGTGACCGGTTCGGTGGTCTTGATCGGCGGTGATCCCGGGATTGGTAAATCTACCATCTTGCTACAAACAGCCACGCACATGGCATCTGCCAAAAATCCAGCCCTGTATGTGACCGGTGAGGAATCCTTGTCTCAGGTGGCTTTACGTGCCCAGCGTCTGGATCTGCCGACCGATCAGCTCAAAGTCATGGCAGAAACCTGTGTCGAACGTATTTGTGAAGTGCTGGCCCAGCAACGTCCTGCGGTGGCCATTTTGGACTCGATCCAAACCCTGTATACCGAGACCCTACAATCTGCACCGGGTGGTGTCTCACAGATTCGTGAATCAGCGGCTCTGCTGACCCGTTTTGCCAAAAATAGCGGTACATCTTTATTCTTGGTCGGTCATGTGACCAAAGAAGGCGCCTTGGCAGGTCCGCGCGTACTGGAACATATGGTCGACTGTGTGCTGTATTTTGAAGGCCAATCGGATTCACGTTACCGGATGATTCGAGCGGTCAAAAACCGTTTTGGTGCAGTCAATGAACTCGGTGTGTTCGGCATGACCGATAAAGGTCTACGCGAAGTTTCCAATCCTTCAGCCATCTTTTTAAGCCGTTATGATGAAGCGATTCCCGGTTCAATTGTAATGATCAGCCGTGAAGGTACGCGCCCGCTTCTGGTTGAAGTTCAGGCACTGGTCGATGATGCACATGGCCAACCAAGACGTGTAGCACTTGGCCTGGATCAGAACCGCTTGAATATGCTCCTTGCAGTCATGCATCGGCATGGTGGTGTGCAAACCTCCGGCCAGGATGTTTATGTCAATATCGTCGGTGGGTTGAAAATTACCGAAACCGGTTCGGATCTGGCGGTACTTCTCGCCTGCGCTTCTAGTATTCGTGGCAAAGCCTTACCGCAACAGCTGGCGGTTTTTGGGGAAGTCGGACTGTCTGGAGAGATTCGCCCTGTGCCGAACGGCCAGGAGCGCCTAAAAGAAGCGATCAAGCATGGTTTTAAATACATTATTGTCCCTCGCGGCAATGCACCGCAAAAATCCATCGAGGGCGTGCAAATTATTGCAGTTGCGCGTTTACATGAAGCCTTGAGCGAGGCAATGGCGCTGAGTGATGAACTCAATTAACTGTAAACCGGCTCATTTCGTACAAAGAGCAAAAAAATACAGATTTTTGATTGAAATTCCACACAAAGCCTATATAAATAGACTGTACAAACAGGTTTTATTCTCATAGGAAAAATGAATGGAAGTTCGACAGCGCGGTTTGATCACAGGTATCTTGACAGCAGTTTTATTGGTTGCGCCTTTTGCAGCTGAAGCAAAACGTGCCGGTGGCGGTAAAAGTCACGGCATGCAACGTTCTGCACAACCTACTCAATCTTATCAACAACCTCGTCAAGCTGCGCCTGCTCAACAAGCGCCAGTTGCCGGTGCTGCAACCCAGCAAAAATCCGGTCCGGGTGTCGGCGGCATGGTTGCTGCGGGTGTAGCGGGTGCCGCAATTGGTGCAGTCGCTGCCAATGCCTTGGCGGATGATCAAAGTGTAGCAGCATCTGAAGCTCAGGCTGCTCAAGCCGAAGAGGAAAAAGGTGGTATTCCAGGCTGGATCTGGATCCTTCTTGCTGCTGCTGTTGCCTTCTTCATTTTCCGTAAGATGGGCGCAAAAAAAAAAGTAGCTTCTAACCCATACGCACCAAATAGCGGTGCTGGTAATACAGCACCTTTTGGTCAGGCACCGACTGCACCTCGCGGTGGTGACAGTACCAATATTTTTGGTCAGAATGTGGGTGGTCAAACGTCAAGCAACAATGCTCCGTTCGGTTCTGCTCCGGTAAATAACGCGCCTTTTGGTGCAGCTTATACCCAAAGTGGCAGCCAGTTATCGGATGGTACTGAACCTGCAGCATTCTTGCGTGTAGCGCGTCAGCGTTTTAACCATATTCAGTCCATGAATACAGCAAGCAACATTTCTGAAATTCAGCGTTATCTGACTCCTGAACTTTATCAGTCAATGTATAACGACATCATGAGCAATCAGGATCAGGATGTTGCCGAGTTTTCAAATCTGAATGCGATGGTCGTCGACTCATCGACTGACAATGGCCAGTATATTGTCAGCGTACGCTTTACAGGTACGGTAAGCGAAGACTTAAACAGCTTGCCGCAACCGTTCGCAGAAATCTGGCATTTCACCAAACCAGCAGGTTCAAATCAGGACTGGGTGGTTGCAGGTATTCAGCAAGACTAATCGTGAATAAATGAAGTTTAGACAGCGGCCTTCGAGCCGCTGTTTTTATTTGTAAGCCTTACATTTTGATCTTTTTTAATTTCCTTCCCCCTCTCTTTTTTAACTTAACTTCCAGTTTTACTTATTTTTCATATAAATAGTTCAACAACCCATATTTAAAATCTAAACAATAATTGTTATCATTATCATTAATTACTTCATAAGTTTGTAAATAGAATTTTCGATGATGAATAGTCCGAATATGCAAGCCATAGCGACTGGAACAGTTACTGCACCGAAACCATCAAGCAAAAATAAAGTCAAAGCAAATATGCTGGCTTATCGTGGGATGATTTTATATCGCTTTATTCTGGCGGGTGCTGGCGGTTATCTACTGGCTACACTGGCAACGATCGTGATTGCCCAGCTTTTTATCGACAGTGGAAGCAGTGCAGCCATGTCCGCCACCCTGATTGGCTTTAGCTTGAATGCTGCTGCATTTATCTGGGTATTTATGGTGAATAAGACGCTCAAAGCTACGCTCGGGATCGCGATTCCCGGTGTTTTACTCTATATCGCCTATAAGCTTTTAGGAAATTGAGATGAGAGTAGATGCAAAACCCGAAGGTCCACGCCAGTCGATGTCGTGGTTGCATACCTGGGCCAGTCTGATTTTAGGCTGGCTTTTATATGCGATTTTCTTGACCGGAACCTTAAGCTTTTTCCAGAACGAAATTACCGTCTGGATGAAACCGGAATTTCATCAGTCAGTTCCACCAAAGACTCAAATCGAACAAACCCGTGTGGCACTGGCTTATCTGCAACAGCACCATCCGCATGCCGGCAGCTGGGCAATCCAGCTTCCTAACTCACGCCAAAATACTACCACCCTGACTATTCGTAGTGCCAGCGAAGATCCACGTGCCCGTCGTGGCGGTACCCGCGTGACGATTGACAGCGCCACGGGCGAAGTTTTGCAAGCGCGTGAAACACGTGGCGGTTCCTTCCTATACCGTTTCCACTTTGAATTGTATGGTTTGCCAAGAATTTGGGCGCGCTGGATTGTCGGCATTGCGACCCTGCTCATGCTGGTGGCAATCATCAGCGGTGTCATTACCCATAAGAAAATTTTCAAGGATTTTTTTACTTTCCGTCCCGGCAAAGGTCAGCGTTCCTGGTTGGATGCACACAATGCTACTGCGGTATTTGCCCTGCCCTTTCACATCATGATTACCTTCAGTGGCTTATTATTATTGCTGTTTACCCTGATGCCTTGGGGCGTAAACCAGATTTATGAAAATCGAGGTGCATTTCTGCAAGATCAACGCAAGAGTTTGGTTCAAGACAACAGTATTCAAGCTGAATCCCGTGAAGGCCGTAGTGAGAGTAAAGAACGTCGACCGCAAGCTGAGAGAGAAAATCGTGGCGAGCGCGGTGAAATGTCTGCACGTGGTGAAAGTCGCCGCTCTCGTGATGAAATGCAAGCTGCATCTCCTGCACCGTTAACCGATCTGGCTCCGATCTTGGCAACAGCCGAAAAAGAATGGAAAAATAATCCAGTTGGCACGATTACTATCATCCAGCCAAATACCCTAAAAGCAGAAATTGAGCTTCGTGCCTTAAACGGAGTCAGCGTAGCTTATC
Source organism: Acinetobacter sp. RG5 (assembly GCF_031844265.1). Classification (GTDB taxonomy): domain Bacteria; phylum Pseudomonadota; class Gammaproteobacteria; order Pseudomonadales; family Moraxellaceae; genus Acinetobacter. The sequence continues at coordinate 73,502 of NZ_JAUZUV010000002.1, forward strand.
GTAATGTTTATCCGAGCCTTGCTTTCAATGGTGTGACCGGTGATTTAGAGCCGGATCAAACCACCCTGAAAACGCCTTCAATCGCAAATGGTATTTATAATGTATTCACCACATTGCATGAAGCACGGGGCGTGGATCTGGCTTTACGCTGGTTATTGTTCATGTCAGGTGTGGTCGGTACACTAATGATTGCGACTGGTCTAATTCTATGGTGTGTCAAACGTGCGCCACAACAACAGAAGCAAGGCTATAAATCCTTTGGCTATCGCGTGGTTGAAGTCACCAATATCGCTGCCATTATTGGTTTACCGATTGCCTGTGCTGCCTATTTTTATGCCAACCGTTTTATTCCGGCAGACATGGACATGCGTCTGAACTGGGAAATTCGTAGCTTCTTTATTGTCTGGTTGCTGACTTTACTGTATGCCATGATTCGCACTCATCATCAGGCCTGGCTGGAACTATTACTGCTCGCCACTGCTGCATTTGCCTTGCTGCCAATTGTGAACTTCTTGACCGGTGGTCAAGCGATCTGGAACACCATTATGCATGGTCAATGGGTCATTACTTCTTTTGATCTGGCGATGTGGGTGCTTGCGATCTTGTTCTGGTTTTCATTTAAAAAAGTGAAAAACCATAAAGGCTTACCCTCTAAAAAAGCCAAGGCTGCTCTCAAGGAGAATCAGGCATGATGTTCTTCTTATTGATTTGGGCTTTAACTTCACTGGGTTTCTTTGCACTTGCAATGTCGATGTCCAAACATCAAAAACAGATTTTTGACACAGAACTCAACCCTAAAAAAACACAACTTGCGACTATTCTGGGTTGGGTATTGCTCATAATTGCCCTGATTCTGTGTCTGTTAACAGGATTTGCCAGCAATATGATCAGTTACTGGCTGGGTAGTCTGACTTTTGCAGCACTGGTGGTCGGTTTAAGTCTGAGCTATCTGGCAAGTAGAATTAAAGTGATCGTAATGTTCTGTGTGTTCATCGCTTCGATCTCAGGGATTATTTGCTTGATCTAATCATTTGATTGACCAATCTCTTTAAAAAGCTGGCCTTCGGATTGGCTTTTTTGCTTTAAACCTTTTAGTCTACGCACAATATTTTTGAGATGTTGATATGACCCAGCGTGTTTCTCCCTCTGCTGTCCTGACCAATCTTGCCTTAGCCGGTAATGCTGAAGCGCAATTTGAACTGGCTGAGCTGTATATGCAAAGCGAGCATGATGATGACATCATTCTGGCTGAAGAATGGGCATTGAAAGCTGCCAACGGCGGGCTGGTGGATGCAATGTACTGGTTAGGTGAAGGTTATACCGTTTATGCCAAAGAATTAGCAGAAGAAGATCCGGAAGAATCCAAAGCTCACTTTGAGTTAGCCTATTACTGGTTAAGCAAGGCCAATATCGAGAAGCACCCTGCTGCGACTTTAGAGCTGGCCGGTTTCTACCGTCGTGGTGATGTGATTGAAAAAGATGTAGAGAAATCGATTTCTTTAGTCAAACAGGCTGCGGAATGGGGCGAAGTTCAGGCCATGCGCGATCTTGCTTTTATTTATGCGAACGGTTTAGGTGTAGATGGCGATGAAGAACTAGCTGAGTTCTGGACCCAAAAAGCGGATGCTGCTGAGCAAGAAGCTAAATAAAACGAAAAGCCCGTCAAATGATGGGCTTTTTTAAACGCATAATCATGACGATAAAATTAAATATCGTGCTTATTCCCCTGTGAGGCGGGAGAATCAAAAAAAGAATAAATAGAAAATATTCGATTTTAATGCCTACAGGCTGACAGGCTTTTGATCAACTAAAAACTCAAAACTTAGAAAACAATTAATATTATCTTTTTTCAACTTGGCTCATTCATAGAATCCAAGTACAATACTGCGCTAGTCGAGGGATGCTGCGACGTTTTACAGGCACTAAATGTAAAATCGCTAGGCTCGACCATCGGTCAGACATTCGTTCTGATCAACAACGGCATCCGCGAACAGAACGATCCAATCTATTTTTTCCTAGGAGATCCTGATGAACGCGGTTACTGCTTCATTTACAGATTATAAAGTTGCTGATATTTCACTTGCTGATTACGGCCGTAAAGAAATTAAACTTGCTGAAGCTGAAATGCCAGCCCTAATGGGTCTGCGTAAACGCTACTCAGCAGCAAAACCGCTTGCAGGCGCGAAAATTCTCGGCTGTATCCACATGACCATTCAAACTGCCGTTTTAATTGAAACGCTGGTTGAATTGGGTGCAGAAGTTCGCTGGACTTCATGTAACATCTTCTCAACTCAAGACCATGCTGCTGCTGCAATCGCTGCTGCGGGCATTCCTGTATTTGCTTGGAAAGGCGAAACTGAAGAAGAATACATGTGGTGTCTTGAACAACAAATCAATGTAAATGGCACGCCTTGGGATGCCAACATGATTCTTGACGATGGCGGTGACTTAACGCTACTTGTTCATGAAAAATATCCAGAAGTGATTGCAAAAATTCACGGTGTAACTGAAGAAACAACGACAGGTGTTCAACGTCTGTACGAAATGCTTCGTGATGGCACTTTAAAAGTTCCTGCAATCAACGTAAACGATTCAGTAACCAAGTCTAAAAACGACAACAAATACGGTTGCCGTCACTCACTGAACGATGCAATCAAACGTGGTACAGATATGCTTTTATCTGGCCGTCGTGCGCTTGTAATCGGTTACGGTGACGTAGGTAAAGGTTCTGCACAATCCCTTCGTCAAGAAGGCATGATTGTACGCGTAACTGAAGTTGACCCAATCTGTGCAATGCAAGCATGCATGGACGGTTATGAAGTTGTATCTCCATACAAAAATGGCGTGCAAACTGGCAAGAAAGAAGACATCAATGTTGACCTTCTTCAAAACACTGACCTTATCGTAACTACAACAGGTAACTACCACGTATGTGACGCTGCAATGCTTGATTCATTAAAAGCTGGTGCAGTTGTTTGTAACATCGGTCACTTTGATACTGAAATTGATACAGCTTACCTACGTGGCTACAAGTGGGTTGAAGTTAAACCTCAAGTACACCAGGTGTATCGTTCAGAAAATGAAAATGATTACCTGATCCTTCTTTCTGAAGGCCGTTTGGTGAACCTTGGTAATGCGACTGGTCACCCATCACGTATTATGGATGGTTCATTTGCCAACCAGGTATTGGGTCAAATGCATTTATTCGCTGAGAAATTTGCTGATCTTCCAGAATCTGAAAAAGCTGCACAAATTCGTGTAGAACTTCTTCCTAAGAAATTAGATGAAGAAGTTGCTGCTGCGATGGTTGCTGGTTTCGGTGGTGTCTTGACTCAATTGACTCAAGAACAAGCGGATTACTTAGGCGTTCAAGTTGAAGGTCCATTCAAGTCTGATGCTTATAAATACTAATTTTTGTTTTTACCTCTCCCTAGCCCTCTCCTAAAAGGAGAGGGAAACTTCTATTGTGAAAATAGTTAGAGGGTAAGTTTTAAAGACTTTAACTATCGTAATGGAAGTCCCTTCTCCCTTTGGGAGAAGGTTAGGATGAGGGCAATCCAAAATTACAAGTATTTATAAAAAGGATTTGAACATGTCTAAACAGATTCCAATTTCATTTGAATTCTTCCCGACCAAAACTGATGTAGGTGCGGAAAAACTCAAAGTTGTGCATCAAGAGCTACAACTCTTAAATCCAGAGTTCTTCTCTGTGACCTATGGTGCTGGTGGTTCCACTCGTGAACGCACCCTGTCTACTATCAATGACTTTAATGGCAAAGGCGCACCTGTTGCCCCTCACCTGTCTTGTATTGGTGATGACAAAGCGCGTATTGCTGAACTTCTAGACCTGTACAAATCTCAAGGCATTAACCGTATTGTTGCCCTGCGTGGTGACTTGCCTTCTGGTCAGGTCGGTTTGGGTGAATTACCCTATGCCGCTGATCTGGTTCGCTTTATCCGCGAACATTCAGGCGATCATTTTAAAATTGAAGTCGCAGCTTATCCGGAAATGCATCCACAGGCAGAAAGCTTTGATCAAGACATCCAGCACTTTGTTGAAAAAGTACAAGCTGGTGCCAATGCTGCTTTAACCCAGTTCTTCTTCAATCCAGATGCTTACTTTTACTTTGTAGATCGTATCCAGAAAGCAGGAATCGATATTCCGGTTGCGCCAGGCATCATGCCAATTACCAATTCCAGCAACCTGATTCGCTTTGCTGATGGTACCGGTGCTGAAATTCCACGCTGGATTCGCAAGCAACTGGCAACTTATGGTGACGATACTGCCAGCATTAAAGCCTTTGGCCATGAAGTTGTGGTTAAATTCTGTGAGCGTCTACTTGCAGGTGGTGCGCCAAGCTTGCATTTCTACACCATGAATACTACTGACCCGACCCGTCAGCTGGTCACCGATCTTGGTTTAGCTTAAGCCCTTTATTTCACCGATTTTTTGAGTAGAACGATCAATGCCACGTTTTTATATAGATGCTGATTTAACTATTGATGTCAGCCTTGAGCTTACGGAAACTGTATTTCATCATTGGGTAAAGGTTTTACGCGCGCAAGTCGGTGAAAGCGCGACCCTGTTCAATGGACAGGGTGGCGAATATGACGTGACTTTAACCGAGGTTGATAAAAAATCAGCCACCGTCTCGGTCAATGCATTTAATCCTGCCAATCGCACACCAAAGTTCCAGGCTTTGCTCGGTCAGGTGATGAGTAAAGGCGACCGTATGGATTATGCGATTCAGAAAGCAGTCGAACTGGGCGTTTCCGAAATTCAGCTGCTGACTTCGGATCGTTGTGAAATGCGTTTAAAGTATGATCGCGACCAGAAAAAGCTGGATCACTGGCAAGGCATTGCTATTGCGGCTTGTGAACAATGTGGTCTAAACATTGTGCCTGAAATTTTAGCGCCCATGTCACTTGAAAAATGGCTGGATACTGAACTTCCGAACACCAAACTGGTTTTAGCACCCAATAAAGATGAAACAGATGTACTGGCAGATGCGACTTTAGATCTTGCCCTGCTGATTGGCCCCGAAGGTGGCTTGAGTGAGGCAGAAATTAGTGCCGCAAACCAGAAAGGTTTTCTCAACTGGTGTATCGGCGAGCGTGTACTACGTACCGAAACTGCTCCTGTTGTTGCCCTGTCAATTTTGAATTATGTGCTTTAGTTCATCGGATGGGTAAAAATTTGTCTTTAATTTTGTTGATTTTTATTTTTAAGACATCTAATCTCGACTAAAGAATAACAAATACTTATTAATTGATTTCACACATTTCCTGGGGTTTTTATAACAACAATGCACAAGGACGAAAACCGTTTAGGATGAATACAGGCATTGAATCACATGGTTGATAATCAGGACGACTATATTCAGCAGCATTTGCATGATGCTCAAATTGCGAATACGCTTCGCCATAGTCGCTATTTTTTGCTCAGTATCATGGTGATTTGCCTCTATATTTTTTGTATTTATCACATTCAATATAGTCCTTCTAATACGTATTTTAATACCTGGTTTATTCTGACAGAACTTCTGGTCAGCATGTGCTGGCTGGTGAATACGCTGTATTTCAAACCCGAACAATATAATCAGAAAAGCGCGCACCGCTGGTTACAGATGCAGAGCCTTGCAGTCGGAAGCTGTATCGCGGCCGGTATTTATACAATTTATTACTATTTGCCGCAGGCCAATCCTGTATTTGAAGATATTGAAGCACTGACCTTGTCTGCCTTGTTGCTGATTGTAAGCCAAGCATTTGGCCTGACCTACCTGACCCAGAAACTGAGCTATTTTTGTCTGGTCTTTTTGCCGTCCTTATTCCCTTTTTTACTGTCGCAGCTTGACCATGTCGGTCATTCCAATCCCTTTTTTGGTCTGGCCTTAAACTTTGCGCTCATAGTGATTCTGCTGTGCGCGACAAGTAGTTATCGAATTCACAGCCGCACCTCACGTCTGTATGCGGAAAATGATATTTTGGTGAAAAATGCAGAACAGCAAGTGCATTGGACTGATGAACTGTGCCAGCAACTCAAAACTGAAGTCAATAAATCCAAAGATATTGAACAGCAATTACAGCTCAGTAACCAATTGCTGGAGCAAAAAGTACGGGAACGTACCTATGATATTGAACAGATCAATCATGACCTGAAGAATCAGCAGCAGAATCTAAAACTTGCACATGAAATTGCCGGTATTCGGCCATGGGACTGGAATATTCAAGAGCGCAGCATCACCTTAACCAATCATAAAGACGAAAAGATTCTGCGCGATTCCAAAGATCATCATCTGCAATTACAGTATCTGATTCACCCTGAAGATCTGGCCTATTTTAAGCGCAATATGAAGCAGCATCTGCGTGGCCAGATTGAACGCTATGATGCCACTTACCGGATCAAGCTCAGTGAAGGTGGCTGGAGTTGGGTACATGATATTGGCCGGGTGATCAGTCGTGATCCTAAAAATAAAAAACCCTTGCGTATGGTGGGCATCCGTCGTGATATCCAGCAGGAACGTCTGTCTCAAGAACGTTTAAAGCTGGTGGCCAGTGTACTGGAACAGGCTGCGGAAGGGATTTTCATTCTGAATCCTGAATTAGATTATATCGATGTCAATCCTCACTACGAATACTTGAGCGGTTTTGAGCGTGACGAGATTATCGGTAAATCCTTATTTGATATTGCAGTGCAAAATAAATCCCAGCAACGTACTTTTCAGGCCAATATTGTCAAACAGATTCAAAAGATTGGCTCTTATGATGGAGAGGTTTATGCAAAATTTCTGTCTGGTAAAGAGTCGACCTTATGGCTGCATATTAATGCCGTGACTGATGATGAAGGCAGGATTACTCATTATATTGGTATCGTATCAGATCTGACTGAACGTAAATTACAGGAACAGCGCCTGTCCTATCTGGAAAATTATGACACGCTGACTGACTTACCGAACCGCTTTTATTATAATTATCAGCTGCATCAATATCTGGTTTCGCAAAAAGACTCGATTAAAGAGATGGCTGTGATTCGGCTTAACATCGACCGTTTCCGGCCATTGAATGAATACCTGTCCAATAACGGCGGTGATGAACTTTTACGCCAGGTGGCGCAGCGGCTGCGCATGACCAATGCAGAAGCGCTATTTGTGGCACATCTAAATGGTGATGATTTTGCGATTCTCTATGAAATCTCACATATTCGCCCTTCAGTTCAACACCATTGTGAACGCATCGCTCAGGCCTTTAGCAGACCATTCAATATTTACGGTCAGGATCATGTGATTACCCTGTCCATGGGCGTGGCATTCTATCCTGATCATGGCCGTCAGCTGGATTATTTAAATAATTGCGCCGAACAGGCATTGAATGAAGCCAAAAATCTTGGCGGCAATACTATTCACTTTTATTCCAGTGAAAATAATGCTTTACAGAACAAAGGGGTTTTCCTGGAACGTGATTTGCGCAAAGCAATCCAGAATAATGAACTGATGGTGTATTATCAGCCAAAAATCAATTTCAGCGATCAAAGCATTTATGGCTTTGAAGCGCTGATTCGCTGGAACCATCCAGAAAAAGGCATTATTGCACCAGGGCTGTTTATCCCCTTAGCGGAACAGACCAGCCTGATTTCAGACATTGGCCGCCTAGTGATCCAGCAGGCCGCTAAACAGATTCGCCAATGGAATGATCTGGGCTTTAATCATATTTGTGTATCAGTCAATATCGTGGCACAGCAATTGCGTCGTGGTCAATTGCTCGATGATTTGGACCAAGCCATTGCAGATAACCATATTTCTGGCGCCAGTCTGGAGCTGGAAATTACCGAATCTTCTTTAATCGAAAATTCGGAAGCGGTCAAAAATCTGTTGAATGAGATTAAACAGCGACATATTCATATTGCTCTGGATGATTTTGGTACAGGTTATTCCTCTCTCTCCTATCTTGCTGATTTTCCGATTGATACTCTAAAAATTGATCGCAGTTTTGTTTGCAAGATTGGGGAAAACAAACAGGCAGCGATTGTCAGTGCCATGGTGGCCATGGGTAAAGCCATGGGCATGACTGTGGTCGCAGAAGGGATCGAGACTGAAGAGCAGCTAGAATATCTACGTGATTTAGACTGTGATATTGCCCAAGGTTACTTATTTTCCAAACCGCTTCCTGAGCAGGATGCAACCGCTTATTTAGTGCGAGACAAGACGCATCAGACTTATATACCCCAAGTCTAAGTCCATACCCCACCACAATAAGTTTGTTGGAAAAACGGCCGTCTTTGTCTGTCCGAACTGGCTAACAAATGGTATATTCAGGAACATAAATAAATTCTTTGCCCGCTGACCGGGTAATCTTTACAACGATCGAGAGACTGATGGACGAACAATCTTTAAAGCAACAGGCCCTTTACTATCACGAATTTCCTACCCCGGGGAAAATTAGCGTTACACCAAGCAAACAATTGGTCAACCAACGTGACTTGGCCCTTGCTTACTCGCCTGGCGTAGCTGCACCATGTCTTGAGATTGAACGCGACCCTTCAACTGCTGCATTGTATACGGCTCGTGGTAACCTGGTTGCTGTCGTGACCAATGGTACTGCCGTGCTTGGCCTGGGTAATATTGGTCCTTTGGCTTCTAAACCTGTTATGGAAGGTAAAGGCGTATTATTCAAAAAATTCGCTGGCGTTGATGTATTCGATATCGAAATTGCTGAAAATGATCCAGACAAAATTGTGGATATTGTCGCTGCATTAGAACCGACTTTTGGCGGGATTAACCTTGAAGATATCAAGGCGCCAGAGTGTTTCTATATCGAGCAAAAATTGCGTGAACGCATGAATATTCCGGTATTCCATGATGATCAGCACGGTACTTCGATCATTGTCGGTTCTGCGCTCCTCAATGCGTTACAAATCAACGGCAAAAAAATTGAAGATATCAAGATCGTGGCTTCAGGCGCGGGTGCTGCTGCACTGTCTTGTTTGAATCTGCTTTGTGCTCTGGGTGCTAAAAAAGAGAATATCATCGTTGCCGATTCACGCGGTCTGCTGACTACACATCGCGAAGGCCTGGATGAATCTAAGAAAGCCTATGTACAAGACATTGAAGCTACTCAGCTCGGTGACGTGATTGCGGGTGCAGACATGTTCCTTGGTCTTTCTGCTGCGGGCATTTTGACCAAAGAAATGGTCAAGGTCATGGCTGAAGATCCGATCATCTTTGCCTTGGCGAACCCGGATCCAGAAATTCTGCCTGAACATGCGCATGAAGTTCGTGATGACGTGATCATGGCGACTGGTCGTTCTGACTATCCGAACCAGGTGAATAACGCACTGTGCTTCCCGTACATCTTCCGTGGTGCGCTAGACGTTGGTGCAACCACCATTAACGAAGAAATGAAAATTGCCTGTGTCCATGCAATTGCACGTATGGCACACGTTGAAGCTGATGCAGCGACTTATGGTGAAAAATCGGCGTCATTTGGTCGTGAATACCTGATTCCGGGCCCACTGGATCAACGCCTGATTCTAGAAATCGCACCTGCTGTAGCACAAGCTGCAATGGATTCTGGTGTTGCAACACGCCCAATCACGGATTTCTCGCATTATCGTCAACGTTTGTCTGAGTTTGTCTACAACTCTGCCTTCATGATGAAACCAATCTTTGAACAGGCTAAATCTGATCCTAAACGTATTGCTTATGCGGAAGGTGAAGACCTGCGTGTACTTCGCGCAGTTCAAATTGCGGTAGATGATGGTTTGGCAATCCCGATTCTGGTGGGTCGCCCAGCTGTCATTGAAGCCAACATCAAAAAATTGGGTCTACGTCTTGAAGATGGTGTGAATATCACGATTGTTGATCAGGAAAAGAACCCGAACTATGAAATGTTTGCAGACGATTACTACAACATTATGCAGCGCAAGGGTGTAACGCCTGAATATGCACAGCGTGAAGCACGTCGCCGCTCTACCCTGATCGCAGCGATGCTTGTGAAACATGGTATGGCAGACGGTATGCTGTGTGGTACGTATTCAAGCTACGACATTCACCTGGACTTCGTCAGCAACATCATTGGCAAGAAAGATGGTCATAACACTTTCTTTACCTTGAATGCCTTGATGCTTGAAGACCGTAACCTGTTCATTGCCGATACGTATGTCAATACCAATCCAACGGCTGAACAGCTGGCTGAAATGACCATTCTGGCTGCTGAAGAAGTTCGCCGTTTTGGTATGACACCACGTATTGCCCTGCTTTCTCATTCAAGTTTTGGTTCAGACCAGCATGATGCCAGCGCGCAAAAAATGCGTAAGGTGTATGACATCCTGTCTGAAATCGCGCCTGAGCTGGAAGTTGAAGGTGAAATGCACGGTGATGCTGCACTGGATGAGAACATTCGTCAGTTTGCATTCCCGAATTCACGTTTCAAAGGCTCTGCAAACTTGCTGATCATGCCGAATCTGGATGCTGCCAATATCTCGTTTAACCTGTTAAAGGCAACTTCAGGCAACAACGTAACGATTGGTCCAATTCTGTTGGGTGCTGCGAAACCTGTGCACATCTTGACGCCGACTGCGACTACGCGTCGTGTAATCAACATGACCGCACTCACTGTTGCAGAAATCCAGCAAGCGGAACAAGATGCACTTTAAGCCAATGACAAGATAACGACGCATCAGCCTCGTTTCTTAACTTGAGAAAACCTCTATTCTGTAGCATGATGCTTCTAAGAATAGAGGTTTTTTCATGCAAGTTTATTTAGTAGGCGGCGCAGTTCGAGATCATTTACTCGGACACCCCTATCACGAAAAAGATTATGTGGTTGTTGGTGCAACTCCCGCGCAAATGCTTGACTTAGGCTATCAGCCCGTAGGCAAAGATTTCCCTGTTTTTCTACATCCCCAAACAAAAGAAGAATATGCACTGGCGCGTACCGAACGTAAATCTGGCGCCGGTTATCATGGTTTTGAGTTTCATACCGATGTCAGCGTTACCCTGGAGCAGGATCTGATTCGTCGCGATCTGACCATTAATGCCATGGCCATGGATGATGCCGGCCAGGTTTATGATCCTTATGGTGGTCAACAGGATCTGGAAAACCGGATTCTACGTCATGTTTCCGATGCCTTTATCGAAGATCCATTGCGCGTACTGCGAATAGCCCGTTTTGCTGCCCGTTATACCAGTGCAGGCTTTGTGATTGCCGATGAAACTTTGGCGTTAATGCAACGCTTGACTGAATCGGGTGAATTAAATGCCTTGACACCGGAACGCGTCTGGAAAGAAACTTCCCGTGCATTATCCGAACGTCATGCTGATGTGTATTTTGAAGTATTACGCGAGTGTGGTGCTTTAAAGGTACTCTTCCCTGAGATTGACGCCTTATATGGCATTCCGCAACGACCTGAATATCATCCGGAAATTGACTGCGGCATTCACACGATGATGTCCTTGCAGCAGGCATGTCGTCAAAATTATAGCCTGGATGTACGTTTTGCCGTTTTAGTGCATGACTTAGGAAAAGCTTTGACACCAGTTGAAGAATTACCGCGACATATCATGCATGAAGAACGTGGCATCAAGCCAGTGAATGAACTGTGTGACCGCTTAAAAGTGCCAACGTATACTAGGCAGCTGGCTTTGGCGGTGTGCAAAGAGCATCTGAAATGCCATCAGGCCTTTAATCTTAAGCCGGGAACCTTATGGCGATTATTGCAACGTCTGGATGTGTTACGTCGCCCTGAACGTGTCGAAGCTTTCGTCCAGGCGTGTGAATGTGATTCACGTGGCCGTCTAGGTCTGGAAGATCGTGCTTATCCACAAGCACAATACGTCCTTGATGCCATGCAGACCGTACGTGCCATCAAGGCACAAGACCTGCCTGCCGATATTCAGGGACCAGATATTGGCGAGATGCTGATTGAACGGCGGATTCAGGCACTCGGTGAGCTCAAAGCGCAACAAACCGTAGCGGTTGAATAATAAAAAAGCACCCTCGGGTGCTTTTTTAATAGCTTAATTTCTCTTTATCACAAAAACAATTAAGAAATATCGAATCCGCTGGATCAGGAAATATCTGCCGGAAAAGTAATCACCTGTTCCAGTTTCATACGATGGGTTGCAATCATCAACAAACGGTCAATTCCCAAAGCAATCCCTGAACATTCTGGCATGTTCGGTAAAGCCGCCAGTAAATACTCATCGATGGGCATGACATGCAAGCCCAGTTTGGCTCGTTCAGCATTATCTGCCTCAAAGCGCGAACGCAATACGTCAGCATCAATCAGCTCATCATACGCATTGGCCAATTCTAAACCTTCGATATACAGCTCAAAACGTGCGGCGACCAGTTCACCCTCTTCATCGATTCGGGTTTTAGCCAAAGAAGCCATTTCAGGGGGGAAATCGGTCAGGAATACTGCGGTATCAAACCCCAGACTCGGTTCAACCATATGTGAAAATAACAGGTCAATATAGCCAAGACGGTCATTTCCCAGATCCAGATTAAGACCGACGCGGCGGCAGCAGTCTTTCAGTTCCTGTAAAGTGGCTTGAAGCGGATTGAGATCCAGACGATCCATGAACGCGTGCTTATAACTCAAAATGGTCGGACGTATTTCGCCAAAACGTGCTTTCAAGGTCACATTCAACAGATCAGATACTTCAAACATCAAATCTTTTAAACTAAATCCCGGACGATACCATTCCAGCATGGTGAATTCGCTATTGTGCTTACGCCCATGTTCATCATCACGGAAGACTTTACAGATTTGATAAATGGGTCCAGAGCCACTGGCCAATAAGCGCTTCATGGCAAATTCAGGTGAGGTGTGCAAATAATGTGTATTCAGTTTACCCAGCACATGGCGCTGTGCCTGTACCGAGGCTAAATGCACATCGGTCACACCGGCTTGAGACAAAATCGGTGTTTCCACCTCTAAGACATCGCGCTCAGCGAAAAACTGACGGATTTGACGATATAAGGTCGCCCGCGCGTGCATGGCCTGAAGGTCACAAGTGGGTTGATACGTCATCGTCATGCCTTCGGCCCACCGTGTGCCGCCCACTCACGACGCAGCAGATAGGTTTTACGTAAATGATCAAAGGCTTGCTGATCGATTTTGCCTTCTTTGAGACAGGCACGTAGATTGGCATCATCACGAGCAATGTGATAAATTTGGGATAAATGCTGTTGCAATGCCATTTTTAAATCCTGCCCCTGAAAAAACTGCTCACAGATAGGCAGCTGGGATTCAAACTGTTTATTGGCTGCAAAACCAAAAGTTTGACAAAAAGCTTCATAGATCATCTGGGTACCGCGCGCTTTGCCTTCCAGGCTATAACCGGCAATATGCGGAGTCACCAAGGTGACCAGATCCAGAAGTTCTGCTGAAATCACCGGCTCATGCTCAAAAACATCCAAAATCACGGTTCGATGTGTCGCCTGTATATCCTGGATTAGCGCGGCCTCTTCAATGACTGGCCCACGTGCTGAATTAATCAAGATCGCGTCAGGCTGCATTTTTGCCAATGCAGTAGCATTAAATAAATGATAGGTTGGATATGCGCCTGTTTTGGTTAAAGGAACATGAATCGAAATTGCATCTGCTTGTTGCAGCAATTCATGAAATTCGACTTGATCAACCTGCTCTCTTTGCACAAAAGGATCGCAACCGATCACACGCCAGCCCAAAAGTTTCGCCATATAAGCCAGACGGGTTCCGACATTACCCAAACCGACAATACCCAAGGTAAATGTCGCATTGGCATCGAGTAATTCAAGACGTACCTGCAATAATGCAGTAATGACATATTCAGCCACCGCTTGCGCATTACAGCCGGCCGCATTACTCCATTGAATCCCATGCTGTTCTAATGCAGCAATATCCAAATGATCTGTGCCAATGGTGGCACTACCCACAAATTTAATCGAACTATTCTGTAGCAGTACTTCATTGACCTGAGTCACTGAACGTACCAACAGGCTATCGGCATCTTTGACATCATCTGCGCTTAAGGTTCGCCCTGCACGATGTTGAATGTCACCAAATTCGGAAAAGAAATAATCGGTAAATGCCAGATTTTCATCTGCGACAATTTTCATAATGAGATCCATATGATGCTTGGACGTATGATAGCGCGTTGACGCCTCTGACTCTATATTTGGCCGATACGTCCATTTTTCAAGATTTTATGAATTAAGTTCAGGACTGAAGAATTTAATATTCAAGATCTGCAGCCTAAAAAGAAAAACCCCAATCTTTCGACTGGGGTTTTTAAAATTTGGCGGAAGCGGTGAGATTCGAACTCACGGAGGACTCACACCCTCGTCGGTTTTCAAGACCGGTGCATTAAACCGCTCTGCCACGCTTCCTTGGCCGCCATCATATAAATAAATTAGATTTTTGGCAATAAAATTTAGCGAAACTTCTATAAAAAGCAGCTTATTCAGCTAAAAATCATCCGAAATCAAAGCCAATCTGAGTATTTTCATTCAAAGATTTTAGTATTGCAATGATCTTGAGTTGAATTTAACTCAGTAGAGAATGATGAGAGAAATAATCACATTCAGCATCAAGTAGATCAACAACTGAAAAAATATTGAGACATAAAAAAACCCAGTCAAATTGACTGGGTTTTTAAAATTTGGCGGAAGCGGTGAGATTCGAACTCACGGAGGACTCACACCCTCGTCGGTTTTCAAGACCGGTGCATTAAACCGCTCTGCCACGCTTCCATGGCCGACATGATATAAACAAAAATCACGCTTGGCAAATATTTTTATGCTTTCACTGCATCAACTGCACAAAATAAAATCAATTCCATTAATCTGCTGAATTTTCTGGCTTTTCATAACGAATTGAATTGATGAACCAGAGTTTCTTGCCGGAGGGGGTCAATACCTCGGCCTCATCATCGACCTGCTTGCCCAATAACGCGCGTGCCATCGGCGAACTAATCGAAATATGTTGCGGATGATGATCATAAATTTCATCTACACCAACAATGCGTAAAGTTTTTTGTTCGCCTTCTTCATTTTCAATGTCCACCCAAGCACCAAAATAAACCTTACCCTCCTGCTCCGGGGAAAAATCGATGATTTTCAGTTCTTCGAGGCGCTTGCCGAGATACCTGACCCGTCGATCAATTTTACGCAAAATTTGCTTGTTATATTGGTAGTCTGCGTTTTCAGAACGGTCGCCAAGACTGGCGGCCCAGTTCACTTTTTTGGTAATTTCAGGGCGCTCTTCATGCCAGAGATTTTTAAGTTCTGCCACCAATTTATCGTGTCCAGCACGGGTGATTAAGTTGGATTTCATACGTCTTGCTGATCATATTTTCAGTGTTTTAACTTACAAACAGATTATTTTATTTACCATTTTAACACAATGGTAAAATTCCAAAAAAATTAACTTTATATTTCAATATCTTAAAATTATTTTTAAAAATAATTTGTGTACAAAATTTGACAATCGTTTTTCAGATCATTAATATGCCAGCAACTTCCGGAAATGCTTACTTTTTAATCTATGTAGTTTTTCTACATAATTATCTTTAAATCTCTTGTCATTTTGAATGACGTCATGACTGCCCAACCCTTATTGAATTTATCAAACTGTTAAAATTTCTGGCTTTGTTGGCTGTGATTTTTAGGGCATAAATTACTTGTAGCGGAGACAACATGCACAGTAGTTCATCCACTGGGTCGAGGCTTTGCCTAAGATCTGTAATTTCTTCTCTCCCTTTGAAAGCACTTGTACTGAGCACTGCATTTATTCCCCTACACAGTATCAATGCAAGTAAGACCACACTTCAGTTTGATCATGTGGTCAATAGCAATAAGTTGACCGTGGTTGCGGTTGAAAATCCGACTACCGTATTCCAGGATGGACAACATCTGCATGGCTTCGGTTATGATCTGGTTCGTAACTATGCCAACAATCTGAATGTAAAACTCGATTTTAAAATCGTTCCTGATAATCAGACTGCCCTACAGTGGGTTGCTCAGGGTAAAGCCAATCTGGCTATGACGACTACTGATATACGCACCATTGAAAACAAGCGTTTGACGTCGTTCTCGGCCACTTGTGGCGATGAATCGATTCTGTCGAGTAATGGCTTGAATACCAATTTAAACCTGGTATTTAAATCTGCTACAGATCCTTTGAGCCAGACGGCCAGTGCTTTTGTCTGCAAAGGTAAACAAAGTGGTGCCATCAAGCAGCTTGCTTCATTTTATAATCAGAATGTGGTGAAAGAGGAATCCTGGACCACCATTCAACGTGATTTGAACAACCGTCTGCCGATCTATGAAGCGAGTTTTAAACAGACAGCGCAGCAGTATGACCTGGATTGGCATTTACTGGCGGCCATTGGTTATCAGGAATCTTATCTGAAACCGAATTCAGTTTCTCCGACGGGTGTGCGTGGTTTGATGATGCTGACCAACAGTACAGCAAAAGCCATGGGCGTGAGTAACCGTACCGATCCTGCTCAAAGCATTCAGGGTGGTGCCAAGTATTATGATCAAATGCTTAGTCGCTATGATCATATTCCTTTTCCAGATCGGAACTGGTTTGCACTGGTAGCTTATAATATGGGCCCAGGTGCAGTGAATCAGTTGCAAAAGCGCATTCAGTCGCAAGGCAAGAACCCGAATAACTGGGTGAACTTATATGCCTATCTGGATCAGAATAAAGCCAATAATGGTCGCTACCGTCAAGCGGTACAATATGTGACCCGCATTCGTGCTTATTTGGAACATATCAAGACCACACCACAATTGGTGAATATCTAAGCTAAAACCTTAGCATTAATCAAAATGCCATAAAAAAAGCTTACCTCAGGGTAAGCTTTTTTCGTCTTTATTCAGGCTAATGTCTTAGTAGAATTAAGCCGTGGTATTTTCAAGTACTTTCTTGAACAAATCTTTTTGTTCCTGACTTGGTTTTGCAGTCTGAAGTGCCATCAATTGTGACATATCACCTTGTACTTTAATTTTACCCGTCATAAAGGCCTGCATCGCAGCCGCCATATCAAACTCCAGGAAAACTTTACGTAGAGTTTCGCCATCCATATTCAGCGTGGTTTTGGCATTTGAAGACAAACCTTTCTTGATTGCCCCACCATCTAAAGATAGTTCAGTATTACCTGTAGTGTCCGCTACAACCAAATTAATCGCAAGGTTCGCCAAAGCTGGTGGCAAATTCAAATCGCCAGCTTGCGCAGTTAGAGTTTCTACAGTTGAAAACCAATCATCAGTTAAAAAAGCAGGCATGATCTTTCCTCAAATTATTTGTTCATTTGTGTCGACTATCCAGACGACATCATGTTGAAGCTATTATGCTTGTGCTTTGTTATATCATGATCATTAGCGCAAAGGCTAACGAATTTTGTACGCGCCGTTCAATTTTTGTAGTTCTATTTTTATTTATGTTTATAAGCAGACATCAACCCGCAGGCTGATGTCTACACGTTCTAAAATTAGTCTGCAGCAAAGCCCAGATTGACCATATTGATCCGGCGGTTCTCGCCTTCCACAGCTTCTTCAGTTGAATCACCGCCTTTGAAGTCGAATTCACGCTGGCTGTCCAGCACTTCAAAATCAAATAATTCACGATCGACCAGCTGCGATGGCGAAACATTTTGCAATGCGCCAAAAATGCTGTGCAGACGTTTTGGATGTGCTTTATCCCAATCACGTAACATGTCATTGATAATTGCGCGCTGCAGGTTGTCCTGAGAGCCACATAAATTACATGGAATAATTGGAAATTGACGCATTTCTGCATATTTAATGATGTCTTTTTCTTCCACATAGGCCAGTGGACGAATCAGAATGTTCTTTTTGTCTGAAGACAACAGTTTTGGTGGCATGGCTTTCAAGCTGCCGCCATGGAACAGGTTCAGGAAGAAAGTCGCCAGGATATCATCACGATGATGGCCTAAGGCAACCTTGGTCGCACCAATTTCCTGCGCAAAACCGTATAAAGAACCACGACGCAAACGCGAACAGACTGCACAGTAGGTTTTACCTTCAGGCGTCAACTTTTTGGTGATGCTGTAGGTGTCTTTTTCCAAAATGTAATACGGAATGTTATTTTCTTCTAAATAACGAGGTAATACATCTTCCGGGAAGCCTGGCTGTTTCTGGTCCAGATTCACAGCCACTACATCGAAATTGATCGGTGCGATGCGCTTGAACTGTAGCAGGATATCCAACAGGGTATAACTGTCTTTACCACCAGAAATACACACCATGACCTTATCGCCTTCTTCAATCATCTTGAAGTCACGAATGGCATGTCCGACCTGTCGGCGAAGCTTCTTCAACAAACGGTAGTAGGCTGAGCTTGTTGGCAGTTCAGGTTTGAAATTAAATCCTTGTTCGGACTCAACTGGCGAGTACATAGACGAGATTAACCCATAAAAAAAATACCGCGCAATTTTAGCCGATTCGGACCGCTATCGCATCAAAAGAATTTATTTTCATGAAAATGTCTTATTAGTTTCATTTTCATGTTTTATTTAGATTGATATATTGAACGATTGCGTTCATTTTTTAGTCAAGATGCTTATCTTTTGGACTTTTCCACAGTTGTCCACAAAAGCTGTGGATAACTTTGTGGATTGAAACAGACTTGACAACTTGTCCGGCTCAAAAGATAAGGCTTTTCTTTGAATTGATCATTTTTTGATCAATTTAATTATTTATAAAAATCAAATAGTTAACCCTGTCAAGCCTAAGGTTTTAAATTAAATCATATTTTTTTTTCTACTGCTAAAATGTAAAAAATGACTTGCATTTACAAACTCGTTTATAAATGCAGCGCACAAGTCTTTTCATTCCGTAATTTTTTGTTAAACTCTTTATTGAATTTTTCTCGCTTGTGTTTACTTAATATAAACAATGAAAATAAATGTGTATGTTTTGGGGCGTTATGGGATCAGTGGTTTGCTGTTGGCAAGCTGTTGTCATTTTGCTTATGCCGGTCAAACGATCTATCAATTACGCGACAGTAATGGCAGTACTTTATTGACCAATAAGAAAAGTCGCTATAATCACCTGCAGGTAGAAAAGAAAACTTATTATCCCGACAGCAATATTCATAGTTATAGTAACTGGGGCTCGAGTGAAGCTTCCGTGTTACCTAGCTATAGTAAAAATAAAAATGCCTATGACTCGATCATCCGTCAGGCAGCACAAACCTATGGCGTGTCTGAAGGCTTGATTAAAGCTGTGATGCATACCGAATCCGGTTTTAATGTGCAGGCACGCTCTCCAGTCGGTGCACAGGGCTTAATGCAACTCATGCCGGCGACTGCCCGTCGTTTTAATGTCAGCAACGCTTATGACCCGCAGCAGAATATTATGGCAGGTGCCAAATATCTGGCCTGGTTATTGAAACGTTTTAATGGCAACACCACCTTGGCACTGGCAGGCTATAATGCCGGTGAAGGTAATGTCGCCAAATATAAGGGCGTGCCACCGTTTCGTGAAACTCAGGACTATGTCCGTCGTGTCAGCAGCCGTTATCAGAACTTATATGCTCAGGGAATTGGCAATACTAGTTCTACCTATACAGCATCTTCTGGTACTGGCCGTGTGATTGCCAGTTCTGACAATTATTCGATTGAAACTACCACAGCTTCCAATATTCAGGCTGCCAAGTATCAGCGTCAGATCATTGCTCAAGCGGATGGCAGTTTCACCGATGCACCGGCAGGCTCATATGCCACCGCGAATGCGTCAGCATCTGCAAAAATATATTTAAGTGAATAGCTCCTAAACAGCTTTGTTTTTAAAGACCTATGTTTCAATTTGCACAAAAAATATCCTGTTTTTTTTGTAGCCAAATGCTATTTTTTCCTTGAATTCTTCTCGATTTCACCGCATATTGATTTCAATGATTTACATTTAATAATCAGATTATTTTTCTGTAATAAGAGGATTTCTCAATGATGCGGATTGGTTTGTTCTTGCTAACCAACCTCGCGGTACTGGTTGTAGCTGGCATTATCTTGTCACTCTTCGGTGTCGGTAGTTACCATGGCGCAGGTGGCTTGAATCTAGGCAACCTGTTGGTCATCTGTTTTGTGTTCGGTATGGTCGGCTCAATGATTTCCCTGTTCATGTCTAAATGGATGGCGAAAAAGACCACGGGTACTGAACTGATTGACCCGAATGCACCTCGTAACCAAGCTGAAGCCTGGTTGCTCCAAGAAGTTGCACAACTTTCTCAGCGTGCAGGCATTAAAATGCCGGAAGTGGGTATTTTCCCCTCTTACCAGTCGAATGCCTTTGCCACCGGCTGGAACAAAAATGATGCTCTCGTTGCGGTATCAACTGGCTTGCTTGAGCGTATGAACAAAGACGAACTTCGTGCAGTATTGGCGCATGAGATTGGTCATGTCGCCAATGGTGACATGGTCACTCTGGCACTAATCCAAGGTGTTGTGAACGCCTTCGTGATGTTCTTCGCACGTGTCGCAGGTGATTTTATTGACCGCAATGTCTTTGGTCGTGAAGAAGGTGAAGCCCCGGGTATTGCCTATTTCGTGATTACTATTGTGCTGGATATCGTGTTCGGTATCTTGGCGTCGTCGATTGTGATGTGGTTCTCTCGTCACCGTGAATACCGTGCTGATGAAGCAGGCGCACGTCTGGCAGGTAAACAAGCTATGATTTCAGCATTACTGCGCTTACAGGCAGAATCTGAAATGCCAGATGCCATGCCGAAAGAAATGAAAGCATTTGCGATTTCTGCGGGTAAAGAAGAAGGCTTTAGCCTTGCTGCATTGTTCCAGACGCATCCAAGCATCGAACAGCGTGTCGCTGCATTGCAACAACTAGATTGTGCTTAAGTAAAACTTTAGTTTTGATTCAAGAAAAGCCTGCAATTGTAGGCTTTTTTTATTGGATTTAGTTATTCTTTAGCTGACCTATCATTGGCTGAACCATTGATACAGCGCCATAGCACCCCACCCGATCGCGAAGACAAATACAATCAGGAATAAAGTGCCTAAAATATCAGGGATATGAATCCAGATCCAGGCCACCACGGGATTGCGCCAGAATGCAGATTGCTGCTGTTTACGTTCCAGACTTTCATGCAAAAATGGGTGCACTACATGCCGGTCGCTGCTAATCTGATATTCCTCACGAATATGCAAGTGCACAACATCGAGCGCCTTGCGACTGGGCCGAATAAAAATATCAAAGACCGTGCCCGCCACCGGAATAAATCCTACTACCGCATCGATCGCCGCCATCTTCACCACCGGATTCAGTTTGGCACTCGGCACCCCGATCTGTTTGGCCTTATGAATGGCATAACAGGTCAATACAAAACCGGCAATATCTCCCGCAACCGGAATCGTACTTAAAGCCGCGTCTGCTCCCACCCCTTGCTTGGTAAATGGAATACGTACCACGGAGTCCATCATATTGGCAAACTTGGCCAGATCACGTTCCAGACGTATCACCTCTTGTTGACTTAGTTTTGTTTTTTGTCCAGGCTCAGGCATAGGTTATTCCAGAAATAATGCTGATTTTCTTGAGCATAAAGTATTTTTTCTACGCTGATGTATCAATCTGTGAATTAAAACAATAATTTGGAAGCAACGAATAAATACAGAATCACACCGGTAGCATCGCAGATAGAAGTCACCAACGGCGCCGAAGCACTAGCAGGATCAAGTTTGAGTTTATTTAAAATAAAAGGCAGACTCATGCCGATCAGGCAGCCCATCAACACAATCCCGAGCATACTGATAGCCAGCACCACAGCGACCATGACATCTCCCCGAATATAACCCAGAATGGATACAGCAATCGCCATAGTGCCGCCTAAGCACAGTGCCACCAGAGATTCGCGACTGAGCAAATTAAACCAGTCCTTGAACTCGACATCGCCTGTGGCCAAGGCACGCACCATCAAGGTGGCTGATTGCGAACCGGCATTCCCGCCACTGCCCACCAAAAGTGGCAAGAAAAATACCAGTACGATATGTGCGGCAATGATCTCTTCAAAGTGTGCAATGCCGATTCCAGAGAGCAAACTGCCAAAAACCAGAATGACCAGCCAAAAGACCCGCTTCTGATACAGGATCAAAATCGGGGCAGTTTTAAGGCTCAATTCAGTCAACGGCGTCACTGCACCCGACTTTAAAATATCTTCCGTGGTTTCGGCTTCGACAATGTCCATAGCATCGTCATAGGTGACAATTCCTAAGAGTTTTTGCTGGGCATCAACCACTGGCAAGGCAATAAAATCATAATAGGCCAAGGCTCTAGCCACAATTTCCTGATCATCTGTTACCTGGGCAGAAATGACGTCACGCTGCATCACTTTGGCAATGCTCAGCTCAGGTAAGGCCTGAATGATCTGCCTTAGGGAAATCACACCGATCAGCCGTTTTTCTGCATCGACAATATAAATCAGATACAGGGTTTCCTGCCCGGCGGCCACCACACGTAAAGCCTGTATCGCTTCATCCATGGTTAAATCAGGTGATAGCGTCACAAAACTTGAGCTCATCATGGCCCCAGCCGTGCCTTCCGGATAGATGGCCAGATCTTTGAGTGTCTGCTGGGATTCTTCAGATAATGCGCTCATCAATTGCAGCTGTAGCGGCGGCGAAAACTGCTTATAAATATCGACAAAATCATCAGAAGGCATTGCATCCAGAATGGGAACAAGTTCTGAAATAGATAAGTGCTGTGCCACGTTTAACTGCTGCCCTAGGGGCATAAAAGCATAGACCAAGCTTGGTTCATTCAGTTCCCTTAAAATTCGGGCCTGTTGCCGAGCATCTAAACGACTTAAAATGCGCGCCTGATCGGCGACATTCAGCTGACTGAGTAAACCTACAGCGATGTCGTGATTTTCAGAATGTAATTGTTGTTGGATATGCTGGATTTTTTCTGAAATTGTCGGCATAAGCAGCTCATTATAAAAGTCTGGCATTCAAGAGATGTTTGTCCTGATACCTGTATCCTAATTTTTCATGTGAATAATTTTAATGATCATGCTGCAATATGACGATATTTTTTGTATAAATCAATTCCTCGATATTTAGCCATAAAAAAGCCTGACTGAGTCAGGCTTGTTCACTTTCTAAAGATGGATGCTCTATCACCACTGATTGAGAAACCGTTTTTTTAATCATCAGACCACGGATCAATACATACATAAAGGGAATAAACAGCAGTACCAGGACAGTGGCAAATAGCACCCCACCAAAAACACTACTGCCAATCTCCTGCCGGCTGATTGCACTGACACCTATGGCAAACATCAAAGGCAGTACGCCCGCTGCAAATGCAATGGAAGTCATGACAATAGGACGCAAGCGTAAGCCCGCAGCCATTATCGCGGCCTGAACCGGAGTATGACCTGCCCGCTCTGCTTGTGCAGCAAACTCTACAATCAAAATTGCATTTTTAGAGGACAGACCGATAGTCGTCAGCAAGGCGATATGAAAGTAAATATCGTTCGCAAAACCAAACCAGGCACAGAACAGAATACTTCCTCCTACGCCCAGAGGAATCGCGGTCAACACCACAGCAGGAATCGTCCAGCTTTCATAGAGTGCCGTTAAACATAAGAAAATAAAGGCAATCGAAATTAGATACAAGAAAATAGCTTGCCCACTGCTGCGTTTTTCTTCTAGTGCGGCTCCACTCCAAGCCAAATTTACTCCGTCTTGTTCATCGACTAAAGCTTCGACATCTTGCATGGTTTGACTCGAAAATTGATCTTTGGGAATACCTGCATATACAGGCACGGCGTTATAGCCCATATAACGATTGATACTATTCGGTCCACCTTGCCAATTTAGCGTAGTGAATTGATTAAACGATAACATTTCGCCTGTGCTATTGCGGACATGCCAATGTGCCAAATCTTCAGGTTTAGAACGGAACTCCGCTTCGCCTTGCATGATGACCCGTTTGATTTGTCCACGATCAATAAAGTCATTGATATAGGTACCACTCCAAGCCGCAGCCAACGTACTGTTAAAACTTTGCTGAGGTACGGCATATTTGAGTAAACGTTCTATATCCAGTTTAATATTCAGCTCGGCACTTTCTTTGGGTACATCAAGTTGTAAATATTCAATCGATGATTTTGCTTTGGCACGGGTTTCAATCTCAGAGAAGGATTGCTGTAAAAACTCGCTGCCCCGTGAATCTAGATCTTGTAACCAGAAGTCGACCACACGTCCATTACTTGACATAGAAGGTGCCATAAAGAAAATCTGGGCATTGGCATGATTGGCAAAATGCTTTTGTGCACGATCTACAATGGCAAAGACATTATCTTCAGGATTTTTACGCGCTGCCCAGTCCTTTAATACGACAAAAAGCTGACCACGATAAGGCCCAACCCCAACATTGTTTCCGCTATACCAAATCCCAATGCTCTGGATGCGTTCAGATTCATGCTGCATTAAATAGTCCTGGACTTCACGCCCCACTTTTTCTATCTCAGAACGTGGGGCATTGCCCGGCATCACAATTTGCCCCATGACAAAGCCCATATCTTCCGTTGGCATCAGCCCTTCGGGCAGGGTTTTATAAAGCCAGCCAAAGCCTAAAACACATATACTAAATACAACCAACATCGTCATTTTAAACTGCATGCTACGTGCAGAGAGCTTTTGATAACGCATGGTGAGCTTATTCATGCCACGATTAAAACGCTTTGCCCATTTTGGTTGATGTGGTTGATGCTTTAGCAGTTGCGCTGCAAATGTCGGGGTGATGATAAGTGCTACCAATAAAGAAAGTAGCATTGCCACGACCAACGTGATGGAAAACTGACAATAGATGACCCCTGTCATACTGCCAAAAAATGCCATGGGAATAAATACAGCCGTTAA
This sequence comes from Acinetobacter sp. RG5, assembly GCF_031844265.1. Classification (GTDB taxonomy): domain Bacteria; phylum Pseudomonadota; class Gammaproteobacteria; order Pseudomonadales; family Moraxellaceae; genus Acinetobacter. Next base: position 98,389 of record NZ_JAUZUV010000002.1, read on the forward strand.
GACCAACGTAATCCCGATCAATGCACCGCTAATTTCCTTCATTGACTTTAAAGCTGCTGCCTGAGCATCCAAATGTTCTTCATGCATTAAACGTTCAATGTTTTCCACGACCACAATGGCATCATCGACCAACAGGCCAATCGCCAAAATCAGGGCAAACAAGGTAAAACTGTTTAAGCTCATTCCCAGTACATACAGCACCGCAAATGTGGCTAAAACTACAATCGGAATCGTGACTGCAGGAATAATAGTGGCGCGCCAGTTTTGCAGGAAGATAAACATCACCAAAACCACCAGTACCATCGCTTCGACCAAAGTTTTCGCGACTTGTTCAATTGAACTGGTAATAAATGGGGTTCTGTCCATGGTCATACGCAATTGATAATGTGCAGGCAAATTGGCTTGGGCATTTTTCAATACCGTTTGCATCTGCTCTGAAACCGCAATGGCATTACTCCGTGGCGCCAATTGGATCGATAACGCAGCGGATAAATGACCGTTGGTATAATTTAAATGGTTATAACTTTCTGCCCCCAACTCAACACGTGCGACATCTTTCAAGTACAGGACCGAACCTGAATCTGTTGTCTTCACAATAATTTTTTCAAATTCATGAATACTACTTAAACGTGATCCCGCACTAACCTTGGCATTCATGTATTGATCTTGTGCTGTCGGTAATCCACCAATAGAACCAGACACAAGTGATGCATTTTGTACCTCGACTGCATTGCGAATATCACTCGGCATCAGATTAAATTGGCGCAGTTTATGTGGATTGAGCCAAATGCGCATCGCATAGCCTGCGCCATAAAGCTCCACCTCACCCATCCCGTCAATACGGGAAAAACGCGGTTCAACATGCACCATTAAATAGTCAGCAAGCTCTGTAGGTGTCGCCTTCCCTGATTCATCATATAAACTCAGTAATGCAAATTGATCATAACCTTGTTTATAAACAGCCACTCCATTTTGCTGGGTTTCTTCAGGCAATCGACTTAGCACACCATTGACCGCATTTTGCACTTGCAACAGTGCCTGATCGAGATCTACTCCTTGCTCAAACGACAGTGTCAGATTTGCACGTCCCACGCTACTGTTGGACTGAAAGCTTTCCAAACCTTCAATGCCTTTCACCGCTTGTTCTAAAATTTGCGTGACCGATTGCTCAACGGTTTCCGCAGATGCACCACGATACCCCGCAGAAACCCCTAACGCAGGTGCGTCCATATTCGGCATATGCTCAATCGGAATTTTTTGCAGTGCAAAAATTCCTAATACCATCATGATAATGGCGATGACGGCTGCAAATTTAGGTCGATAAATAAAAAAGTGTGACAACATGAATAAAAATCCCCATCAGATGCATTCTCACGACACATTCTTGTATGAATAGATGATTTTTATAGCAATTTTCACACCATGCTGAAAACGCAACCAGTCATTGGACGAGTTTTGGCGATAAAAAAATCCCCGTATAAACGGGGATTTTTCAGCTCTAGAGTTTTCCTTTATTTTAAGCACGCGATTTTTTGATGATGAGTCGACGAATTAAAACATACATAAATGGAATAAAAATCAGCACCAGCAATGTTCCAAAAATGACACCACCAAATACACTCACGCCAATTTCCTGACGACTCACCGCACCAGCGCCTGTAGCAAAGACCAGCGGTAAAATCCCTGCGCCAAAGGCCAAAGAAGTCATCAAAATTGGACGTAGACGTAAAGACGCACCTTCTAGTGCGGCTTCTACTACCGATTTACCTTGTTGCTGCGCTAATGAAGCAAATTCCACAATCAGAATGGCATTCTTACAGGACAGACCAATGGTAGTCAGCAAGGCAATCTGGAAATAGATATCATTCGGGAAACCAGCCAGATAACTGAAAATAATATTGCCGCCAATCCCGAGTGGAATAGCTGACATCACGGCGGTTGGAATGCTCCAGCTTTCATATAAAGCCGCCAGACAAAGAAAAATAAAACCAATTGAAATCAGATACAGCCAGATCGCCTGATTATTGGACTGTTTTTCCTCGAAAGAAAGACCGCTCCAGACCACATCCACCCCTTCCTGCTCGGCAATTAAAGCTTCCACATCTTGCATGGCCTGGCCGGAACTGCTGTCTTTGGCCCGATCGGCTTCCATTTGCAATGCGGTATACCCCATAAAGCGGTTGACCACTTCAGGACCACCACTCCAGCCCACTTGCGAGAAGTTGCTAAAAGGCACCATCTGATTTTGGTCATTTCGTACATGCCACTGTGCCAGATCTTCCGGCTTGGAACGGAATTCAGCATCACCCTGCATAATCACCCGTTTAATCCGACCACGATCAATAAAGTCATTGATATAATTGCCGCCCCAAGCACTGGATAAAGTACTGTTGATTGCCGATTGAGTCAGGCCGTTGGCCATGGCCTGTTTCTGATCAATATTGACACGTAGTTCTGCTTTGTCAGGATTAGAACGCTTGCCCAGATTTTCAAAGCTTGTATAGTTGCCCGCCCGAGCTTCCAGCGCTTTAAATTGCTGTTCCAGATATTGCCGGCCATTGCCATTGATATCTCGAATCCAGAAATCCAGACCATCGGTTTGTCCCAGACCATTGACTGAAGCTGGCATGGACACATTAATTTGTGCATTGCGATTACTCTGGAAATGCTTCAAAGCCCGTTCACGAATCGATTGTGCAGTATTGTCCTGACCGGAACGCTCATCCCAATGTTTCAACGCTACAAAACCGGTCGCGAGGTTCTGACCAGTTCCAGAGAAATTTCGCCCATAACGGATCATCACCAGATTGACATTGGCTTGTTCCTGATCCAGAAAATACTTACGGACTTCTTCACCGATCTGAATGGTATTTTTCATGGGGGCGCCTTCCTGCAATTTGATTTGCAAGCTTAAGATCCCCTGATCCTCACTCGGTAAGAAACTGGTCGGCAAGGAACGATAGAACAGTGCAAACACACCGATCAATCCGGCAAACAGCAGCAAACAGATTGCCTGACGCTGGATCGTGAGTTTAGACAAATTCAGATAACGATGTTTTAAATGATCCAGTTTCTGGTTAAACCAGGACGCCCATTTTGCCGGTTTAGGATTCGGTTTTAGAATAAACGCGCACAATGCTGGGGTTAGAATCAATGCCACCATTAAGGACAGTGACATCGCCGCAACCAAAGTGATAGAAAATTGGCGGTAGATCACGCCAGTCGATGCACCAAAAAATGCCATCGGAATAAAGACTGCGGTCAAAACCAGAGTAATCCCGATCAGTGCTCCACTGATTTCCTGCATGGATTCCAGAGCAGCATCCTTGGCGGACAGTTGCTTTTCATGCATCAGCCGTTCAACGTTTTCCACCACAACAATCGCATCATCTACCAACAGGCCGATCGCCAGAACCAGCGCAAATAAGGTTAAAGTGTTGATACTCATCCCCAGTGCATACAGCACCGCCATCGTACCCAAAATCACCACTGGAACAGTCACGGTAGGAATCAAAGTGGCACGCCAATTCTGCAAGAAAATGAACATCACAATGATGACCAAAATCACGGCTTCGATCAGGGTTTTGACCACTTCTTTAATTGATTCTTGTACAAAAGGCGTATTGTCACGTGGGTAAGCAATTTTATAGCCTTCAGGCAATTGCTGGGAAATACGGGCAATTTCAGCCTTAATCAGATTAGAGGTGGCAATGGCATTGGCCCCTGAGGCCAGTGAAATACCCAGACCTGCTGATGGATAACCATTATTGGTACTATAAGACTGATAATTTTCAGCACCCAGTTCTACCCGGGCAATATCTTTCAAATAAATAAAGCTGCCGGCACGATCCGATTTGACAATAATATTCTGGAATTCTTCTACAGTTTTTAGCCGTGAACCCGAAGTAACTTTGGCATTCAGGTATTGCTCGTCTATGGCTGGAAGATCACCAATCGCACCTGCAGCGACCTGGGTATTCTGGGATTCTATTGCGGCACGCACATCACTTGGCATCAGGTTATATTGTTTTAATTTTGCCGGATTCAGCCAGATTCGCATCGCGTATTGTGAACCAAAAACATCCACCTCACCAATGCCTTCAATCCGGGAAATGTCCTGTTCCAGATGGGTCATCAGATAGTCGGAAAGTTCAATATTGTTGCTGCGCCCCGACTCATCATACAGGCTAATCACCATATGAGTATCGCCAAGCGATTTAAAGACATTGACACCTTGGCGTTGTACATCTTCCGGTAATCGGTTTAGTACCCCATTAATCGCATTTTGTACCTGCACCTGTGCAGTATCCGGATCGGTACCATTCTCAAAGCTAATGCTGACCCGGCTGCGTCCTGAAGAATCACTACTCGAACTGAAATACAGCAGATGATCAATGCCTTTGATTTGCTGTTCCAGCACTTGAGTCACGCTTTCTTCCACAGTTTCCGCAGAAGCGCCGCTATAAGTTGCTGCCACCGTTATCCTTGGCGGGGCAATGTCCGGATAACGTTCCACTGGCAGGTTCATCACTGCGAACAGGCCGATTGCCATGACAACAATCGCCAGTACCCCAGCAAAGATCGGGCGGTGGATAAAAAATTTAGACAGCATAAATCCGGGTCACTTTTAATTAAATAGGGGGTAAATTGATGCAGAACATAAGCATGCTATATCCAAATATTCAGTGACATAGCACTAGAATGCAAGAATTAAACACATAAAACTGCGATAAAAACCAATCATGGAGAAATTATGGATTATCCCTCTTGAGCACGTTCTTGAGATTGCTCTTCCCTATTTATTAATAGCATTTTTCCAAACAAAAAACCCTGCAGATGCAGGGTTTTTTGGTGAATCAATTAAGCGGATTAAGCGCTGAACTGGTTCATTGTGTTTTTAGAATCATCACCAGCTTTCAATGCATTGTCACCAGCGAAGATTTCTTTGTGGTCATCACCGATGTCAGAACCAGCCATTGCTTGGTGTTTAACACATGCGATACCGCCGCGGATTTCTTTACGTTGTACGCCAGCAACATAAGCCAACATACCTTCAGTACCGAAGTAACCTTGAGCAAGCTCATGAGTAGAAAGCGCAGCTGTGTGGTAAGTCGGAAGTGTGATCAAGTGATGGAACACACCCGCTTCACGAGCAGCATCAGCTTGGAAGGTACGAACTTTTTCGTCAGCTTCAGCAGCCAGTTCAGTTGCATCGTACTCAGCGCTCATTAACTTAGCACGGTCGTAAGCAGAAACGTCTTTACCTTCAGCAACCCAACGGTCATATGCTTGTTGACGGAAGTTTAAAGTCCAGTTGAACGAAGGCGAGTTGTTATAAACAAGTTTCGCATTTGGAACTGTTTCACGTACACGGTTAACCATGTGAGCGATTTCAGCAACGTTTGGAGTCGCAGTTTCGATCCAAAGCAAGTCAGCACCATTTTGTAGGCTAGTTACACAGTCAAGTACAACGCGGTCGATTTGCGTGCCTTCACGGAACTGGTATAGACCAGAAGCAAGACGTTTAGGACGGTGAAGTTTACCATCACGCTTGATCAGGATTTCGTCTTCTTGAGCTTCTGAAATGTCGATTTCAGTTGTATCTAAGTAGCTGATGTATTGAGAAGCGATGTCGCCTGGCTCTTTAACCACTGGGATTTTTTGAGTCAAGTCAGCGCCTTCAGAGTCAGTACGTGCAACGATGATACCGTCGTCAAGACCCATTTCCAGGAATGCATAGCGAAGAGCGTGGATTTTCGCGATGAAGTCTTCGTGTGGAACTGTTACTTTACCAGCTTGGTGACCACATTGTTTCGCATCAGAAACCTGGTTTTCGATTTGTAGTGCACAAGCACCCGCTTCGATCATTTTCTTAGCAAGTAAGTAAGTCGCTTCTTCGTTACCGAAACCAGCGTCGATGTCCGCAATAATTGGCACAACGTGAGTTTGGAAGTTGTCGATTTGTGAAGTGATTTCAGCTGCTTTAGCAGTGTCGCCCGCTTCTTGTGCTTTTTTAAGTGCACGGAACAAGTCGTTTAATTCTTTCGCGTCAGCTTGACGTAAGAATGTGTAGATTTCTTCGATCAATGCAGGAACAGACGTTTTTTCGTGCATAGATTGGTCAGGAAGTGGACCGAATTCTGAACGAAGCGCTGCAACCATCCAACCAGAAAGGTAGATGTAGCGACGTTCAGTTGTACCGAAGTATTTTTTGTTCGCAATCATTTTTTGTTGCGCGATGAAACCGTGCCAGCAACCTAGTGATTGAGTGTATTTGCTAGAGTCTGCATCATAAGCAGCCATATCACGACGCATAATTGCCGCTGTATATTTCGCAATGTCTAAACCAGTTTTGAAACGGTTTTGAAGTTGCATACGCGCAGCATCTTCAGGACTGATGTCTGCCCAAGTGTTACCGAATTTCGCTTTTAATTCGCGGATTGCATCAATCGCTGTTTGGTATGTAGTCATGATATATTCCTGTAATAATATTAGGATTTTTCTGCAACGAACCGCTCAAATCACACCCTCAATGACTTGTTCAGATTTTCGACGATCCGTTGGGATAGCTAAAGATTAGTGGGCTTATGAAAATTAATCCAATAGTCTGCAAGAATCTTCAGTATTTATTTAAAAAATGAGTAGATCAAAGTCTTATTACAATCTTGATAGATTAAATTAAGATTATGTTTTATATATATTTATTTAAAAATAAAAATGGATAAAATTTCCACATGTTGCTTAAAAATAATTCATTAGACTTAAGTCTGGATATGGGGTTTATGCCCTTTTATCTTTAAAAAATACTGATCTTTGATGATTTATTCAACTTGATGAATTCTCGATTTAGTGTACTTTTCACTCAAATACTGAACGTAAGAACAGCCTTTCTCATGTTCTTTTAAAGCGAAAAGATGGTTTTCATTTCCCTCTATAAAAAGGCTAAATGATATTCTATTTAACGTGCATCTTTTCTCTTATGTACACTTTGAATAATGGAGCTTAAGCCTGTGTTAATTTTGTAAACTTTATCAGTGAGCACATGGCTTTTTTCATCGACGCTTTACACAAGGCCCGGCAATTATGGCATAATCTTCATAATTTCTTGTATTTATTCTCGGTATTTCTTTTATGAATCTGGAGCGGGTCGATCTCAATCTATTAATTTATCTTGATGTACTTCTTCGCGAAAAAAATGTCACACGTGCAGCAGAACAACTGGGCGTTACCCAGCCTGCCATGAGTAACATCTTACGCCGATTACGCAATTTATTTAATGATCCCCTCCTGATTCGTTCTTCTGAAGGCATGACACCCACTGAACGTGCCTTAGAATTGCAGCCCCGCATTCGAGATGCGCTCGCTGATCTGTCGATGATCCTGGAACCACGTACCGAGTTCCGTCCATATACCTCAAATCGTGTCTTCCGGATCATGACCTCGGATTATGCAGAAGCCACGCTGGTTCCACGTCTGGTTAAAGCCCTACGTTCAGAAGCACCGAACGTGGTATTAGACTTCCTGACGCCAAGTGACGTGTCATATCGTGACATGGAACAAGGCAAGGTCGATCTGGCAATCAACCGTTTTAATGAAATCCCGCAAAGTTTTCATCAGGTTTTGGTCTGGCGTGACAGCTTTTCTTGCCTTTTAAATAACAAGCATCCTGCCGCAAGCAACTTAAACCTTAAAAGTTACCTGGATGCACAGCATATCTGGGTTTCCAAAACCGGTATGGGTGTTGGCTTCGGGGTAAATCCTGAAAAACAGGCCGGTTTAGGCTGGATCGATCAGGCTTTAGAACGTATTGGCCAGAAACGTAAAATCTCAGTCTTTACCCGTCACTATCAAATGCCGGGATTATTGGCTGCCAATGTCGATCTGGTCGCAACACTGCCTTCACGCATTGCACGTTTGCAAGCCAAGAATCACAATTTAATTCTCAAAGATCCGCCGTTTTATATTCCTGAATTTGAATTGAAAATGGCATGGTGTCCTTTATTGCATCATCATCCGGCGCATCGCTGGTTACGTCAGCTGATTTTATATGTCGCCCGCCAGATGATTGAAGAAGAAAACCGTGAATTCCTGAGCAATAATTCTCAATTTTCACATTATTAAACTCAAAATCTTCTAAATTCTTATTTTTTAAGATTATACTTCGAAGACTTGAGATGTCATTGTTACACCTCAAGTCTTTTTTTGTGTTAAAAATATCCCAAGATACTATTCATCCACAGGTGGATTTGTGAGCCTCTTACAAAATATCGTGATTATCTTAATACTCATCACGGGGGCCGGTTTTTTATCTTTAACTGAAATCGCCCTCGCAGGTGCCCGCAAAGTCAAACTCAAAATTCTGGCTGAGTCGGGTGATCATCGCGCTCAAAAAGTTTTAGATCTACAAGAAAATTCTGCGGATTTCTTTGCAGCCTCTCAAATTGGTTTAAATGCAGTCGCCATTCTCGGCGGTATTTTAGGTGAAGGCGCCTTCCGTCCTTATATTTATAATTTCGTTTCCCGCTTTTACCAGGGACCTTGGGCTGAAAATATCAGCTTTGCGCTCTCCTTCACGGTCGTCACTTCTTTATTTATTTTATTTGCAGACCTGATGCCGAAACGTCTAGCCATGATTGCGCCAGAAAAGATCGCAGTCTCAGTCATCGAGCCAATTCAGATTTTCATTAAAGTCTGTAAACCTTTGGCCTGGTTTATTAACGCGATTGCCAACATGCTGTTCCGTCTGTTTAAAGTAAATACCATCCGTGATGACAATATTACTTTTGATGATATTTCTGCAGTGATGGATGCGGGTGCACAGGCCGGTGTACTCCAGAAGCAGGAACACCATTTCATTGAAAATGTATTTGAACTTGAAGAGCGTAACGTACCTTCAAGTATGACCACACGTGAAAATGTGGTGTTCTTCACCTTGAATGAACCGGAAGAAAGTATTCGGCAAAAGCTGGCAGAATATCCCTACTCCAAGTTTCTGGTATGTAGCAATGACATCGACAGTGTGATTGGCTATGTCGATGCCAAAGACATTCTGGTGCGTATTCTGAACAACCAGTCGCTGCTGCAGCTCAATGAAAATACCATCCGTAATGTGTTGACCATTCCTGACACTTTGACCTTATCGGAAGTTCTGGACCGTTTCCGCTCTACCAAGGAAAAGTTTGCCGTCGTCATTAATGAATATGCGCTGGTAGTCGGAGTGATTACCCTATCCGATATTATGATTACCGTGATGGGTGACTGGGTGACGCCTATTGAAGCAGATCAGCAAATTATTAAACGTGACAATAATTCCTGGTTGATTGAAGGCAGTACACCGATTGAAGATATCAAGCATGCGCTTGAAATTGATGAAATGCCTGATGATGAGAACTATGAAACCATCGCTGGCTTCATGATGTATAAATTACGCAAGATTCCACGTCCTGCAGATGCCGTGATATTTGGTGCTTATAAGTTTGAAGTGGTGGATGTCGATCATTTTAAAATTGACCAGTTACTGGTAACCCGCCTGCTCGAAACCAATTCAGTTATTCAGGAAGAATCAGATTAATCTGGTTCTTCTTTTTATTCCTATATTTAAAAATTATTCTAAGAAAAAAATCATAAGGTGAGTGATGAATATTTCTGCATTATTGGCATGTCTGTTTTTTTATTCAGCCCTGTATTTGTTTTACTTCTTTTTTGCCAAACAGCAGAATCCCCTGCTTATACTTGCAGCCATCATTCTGATGGTTTTAACGGTTTTCATTATTCCCTCCCCGCATGAACGTCGTCGTCAAGGATTCGACTCCACCTTGAGATTTGGAGAGTATTTTTATTGGCCCTTGATTACCTGGTGGCGTTTATTTATTTTGCCCATCAGTTGGCTGATTGCACTGATGTATCGTGATTAAAAAAAGCACCCGAAGATGCTTTTGTTTATATCTAGTTACAGCTTAGATTTTCGCTAATAAAGCCTCAAGAACGGCTTGATAGTGAATCTGGATATCATCTTCTAAAATTTTATAAGCATTATCGAATTGCACCATTGGCCAGCCCTCTTTCCAGAACGGAAAAATATTGTGCAGGTCATGGGTGACAATGGCATCTTCACGCACAATTGCTTGGGCAATTTGTGACAGTACCTGTGCAGTTTCAGCACCATCAATCGCCATATAATCGATACCGCGCGCTTTTAAAATACGGATTCGGTCTTTTTTATAACGGATTTTTTTGATTTGTGCTGCATTCAGCCCCAAAGCCAAAGATACCGCTTCGACAAACTTGTCTTCAAATGACTGATTCAATGCTACTAAGGCTGCTTTATGCGCTTCCTGACGACCAGCTTTACCACCCTGACGAATTGCTGCTTGCGCCTCAGTATTTAGCTCATCCTTTTTCATACTTTGCAGGATGTCTAAAATTTCGATGTCGCTTAACGCCTGAGGAGATTGATCAGTCATAAACTGTCCTTAAAAAAATAAATCTTGAATCGGCTATTTTCGCATAATTCGTAGCTAAAAAACTAAAATCTTCATGATTAAAACAGCGCTGCGACCTGAAACTGCATTTCTTCTGCGATTTTGCGCAAAATCGACTATAGTGCTTCATCTATATATTAAATTAATCTCTGGATGATGCCCACTACGCAAGTGACTTTGTTGCTGCAGCAACTTAAGCGCCAATATCCGACTGCATTTAAAGGAAATTACCTGTTTTACAGTCAGATTAAAATCCGTGGAATCTGGGATAAAGCCAAGCTCTTAATTCCTTGGGTCTTGGCCGCCATGATTTTTGTTCCCATCAGTTTGATGTTAGGAGATCTGGTACAGCAATCTTTTGTGCAAATCAGCGAATTTCAGGCGCAAAGTTATGCCATTTTGGCCATTCTGTTGTTCCTGATGTTGAGTCTCACCTTGATTCTGCACCAGATTCAGCATTCTTCTTATTCACTGTATCAGTTATTACGGCATATTCCGATCAGGATGGTTATTGTGATTCTGCTACAAGCCTTAAATCTGGTCTTTATGCAAAGTAGTTTGCTGATGTGGAGCTTATTCTTCTTTGGCGTGAGCTTTGGTTTTGTGCGCTTTTATCGGGAAAATTTATTCAAGGAAAATAGTAAAAATATTGAGCACTATCAGCTACAACAATTACGTAAAATCTGTTTTTGGGCTTATAAAAAAACCTGTCTGATCCGACTAAAATTACGTTTTTATTCAAGCCATGATCCTCGGCATGCCGAACTAAAACAGCAATTAAATCACTATGCCGGGTTATATACGCGGCTACTGAAATATGAGCATCAATATTGTAAAACGATCAAGCATCTAGATGTCGACAGCTATCTGGATGAGAATTCATAGTTCCCTCTATCATTTTTCATTGGTCGTCTTAAAGATCTGCAAATATTAACTTTTAAAAACGCTGATTTGCTGGTTTTTAGAATAGAAACCACGGAATTGCTTGAAAAGAAAGCAATCATTTCTGAATTTGCTTGCCAAGCTTTATTTCGTCCTCTATTATTGCGCACATGCCCGAGTGGTGAAATCGGTAGACACAGGGGATTTAAAATCCCCCGCCCACAAAGCGTGCCAGTTCGAGTCTGGCCTCGGGCACCATTTTAATATTTATTAAAATGGTGCAATAAAAAATCCAGCATTAGGCTGGTTTTTTTGTGCCTGAATTTTATTCTTTTAGCGCGAAATCCCCATGTCAGAATTAAAACACTTTGATCTCGCTACATTACAATTACGTCATCCAGACGCTTTTTTCCTTAAGCTGCGTTATAGCCGCTTTAAATTTAATGCCTTGCAAAATATCCAGTTTGTTATCGCGATTAATTTACTGTCCCTTCTGGTCTGTGTAGCCTGTAGTCTCAGCTCCGTATTTCTGGAATATTATTTTTTCAAGAATGCCACGATTGCCTTTAATGTCACCTTAATTGTGCTGATGGCACTGCTTTATCCTTATATCTGGCATGCACAATATCAGGCACAATTCAGCTCCAAAGCCTATAGTCAGCGTTTGCAAAATTGTCTCTATCTGCAAATTCCAATTTTTCTGAGCTTATTGCTCAACCTTTATCTGATTCATTCGGATGTACTGGTCATCATTAGTATGATCATTTTAGCGATTTCTTCCTTTGGGGTGGTCATCCTGGAACCTTTATTTAAAAGTTCCTGTAGTGCGATTGACCAGATCAGGTTGCAGAAACTCCGACAACTGGCTTTTTGGGCTTATCAACAATCCAAATCAAAAACACCACAACAGATTCAAGGTCAATCGAATCTGCAGGCTTATTACCAAAACCTTTATCAGCAATGCATGAATGAAGAGCAACAATTACTCGGCTCAATTCGCTTTAATAGCTTTAAAGATTATTTGAACAGACAATAAAAAAACCCTGCATCTGCAGGGTTTTCTTAAATCACCATTCACGATTGGTAATCAGTTCTTCCATTTCAATCTCGAACAGGCCGTGCTCTTGCACCACCATCATCATGGCTTCGGCAATATAATCCGCGGCAGTATCATCCAGAGACGAATCCAGATCTTCGAACTGAGGTTTCATGATATTGATATCAGCCACAGTCAGATTGGCAAGCTGGTAAATTTCTTGATCTGACAAACCTGATTTAGCGACTTTTTGGGCAAAACGTTCGATGTGCTGCTTGATTTCAGCAACCAGAATATCGGGATAATACTCATCATCGAACATGGGGAGAAGTAAATCTGCAAACATTACAGGCACTCTAAAGGATGACTATCTAATCTAAGCGTGCCTATATAGCATATTGTTGCTTAAAAGCCAAACAACATTGCCAATGTAGGGATTTCCCAGCCTCGATTTTTAAACCATTTGCATAGCTTGCCAGACTTTAATCGCATCGGCTGTGACTTTAACATCATGTGCCCGTACCATACATGCACCCTGCTGAATACTCAACAAATGCGCTGTTGCTGAACCCACTGCACGCTCTTGTGGTTCTGCCCCATCCAAAACTGCTCCGATAAAGCGTTTACGTGATAAAGCAGACAAAATCGGATAGCCCATTTCTGTCAATTTATAAAACTCTTGCAACAGCTTTAAATTTTGCTGGGCATTTTTAGCGAAACCAAAACCTGGATCAATCATGATATTTTCCGCTTTTACTCCAACATCTAAAGCATCCTGAACACGTTGGGATAACTCGCGTATCACATCTTTAGTGACATCCTCATATTGATCCAGATTGTTCATGGTGGTCGGCTCACCGCGCATATGCATGATGATCACTGGAATATTGAGTTCTGCTGCGGTCTGCAATGCATTCGGCCGAGTCAAAGCACGGACATCATTCCAGATATGTGCTCCGGCCCGAACCGCTGCGCGTATGACTTCAGGTTGCGACGTATCAATCGAGAGAATGATATTATGTTTGGATAAAGCTTCAACCACAGGCACCACGCGGCGAATTTCTTCCTCCACTTCTACTGCTGCTGCACCTGGACGGGTCGATTCACCCCCAATGTCGATGACGGTTGCGCCTTCAGCCATCATTTCCAGTGCGCGGGCGACTGCATCTTCTTTTTGATTATGCCGACCACCATCACTAAAAGAGTCTGGGGTGACATTAAGAATCCCCATTACATGCGGCTGGGATAAGTCCAATTTTAAATCACCAAATGTCCATACATGTGGTAACAAAGGCATCAGCTGCATGATTCAATACTCACTTAAAATAACCCCGATATTGTCTTATGGATAGTTAATTAAAGCAAAGATGAATAAGGCCAGGACCTAGATTTCGAAGTAATTATTTCGGGAATATTGCATCATCTTAGTTTGTAATAATGTTTTCACATCTGACCATTCACTTTCTAAAATACTATAGATGTAGCTATCTCGAATAGTGTGTCCATCTTTACGCAGCATATGACACCTGATAATGCCATCCCGCTTGGCACCTATTGCTTCAATCGCTTTCTGGCTAGGAAGATTCAAGTGATCAGTCCGAAAGCCGACAACCTGAACGTTTAAACTTTCAAAAGCATGTCTTAACAAGAGATACTTACATGCGCGATTTACATAAGTTCTGTGATAGCCCTTGGCATACCAGGTATAACCAATTTCAAAACGTGGAATTTCCGTCTTAATATCATGATAACTGGTAGTTCCAATTGCTTGACCGGAGTTTAAATCGATGACAGCAAAAGCCATCCGTTCACCTTGAGCTTGCTGTTCAAAGGCCTGAGAAAAATATTTTTTTAAGTTATGCAGATAAGGCACTGAATTATATAAAATCTCGCCTAAATTTTCTTCAGCGCATGCGATGGCTAAATCAGAAAAATGTTCCCAGCTCAACGATTCAAGACGAAGCTGATAAACACTGGATTCCAGAACAGGCATATTCATTTTTATTTTTCGTATTCATTTTTAATCGCTCAATATAACACTCAAAAAGATATGACAAAAATGACAAGCATAAAAAACCACCCGAAGGTGGTTTTTTTATTGAGCTTAGTTCGCTGGCAATGGCGGAGGAGTCAACGGATCATCATCTGGCGTTACATCAATCACAGGATTATCTGCAACATAGACTTTTGGTGGCTGAGGCTCACGACCTTCCATGATGTCACGGATTTGATCACGATCAATGGTTTCCCATTCCATCAACGCTTTCACCATCGCATGGGCAATATCTTTTTTGCTTTCCAAGATATCGCGTGCGATTTTATATTGCTCATCTAGAATTCGACGAATTTCACGATCGACTTCTAGTTGTGTGGTTTCCGAAATACTGCGGCTACCAATACTGCCCATGAAAGATTGCTGTGCATCTTCTTCATAGACCATGACACCGAGTTTGTCCGACATACCATATTTGGTCACCATCGCACGTGCCATTTTGGTTGCACGTTCGAAGTCATTTGAAGCGCCGGTCGACATCTGGTTAATGAAGACTTCTTCAGCAATACGGCCACCAAACAAAATCGAAAGTTCATTCAACATTTTGTCTTTGTAATGGCTGGTCTGGTCAAATTCAGGCAGCTGCCAGGTAACACCTAAAGCCCAGCCACGTGGCATGATTGTCACCTTATGCACAGGATCTGTACCTGGCAAGCTTTCAGCAACAATCGCATGCCCTGCTTCATGATAAGCCGTCGCACGACGCTCTTCATCACGAAGTACCATCGATTTACGCTCAGGACCCATATACAGCTTGTCTTTTGCATCTTCAAAGTCATGCATATCGACGGTGTTTTTGTTACGGCGTGCAGCAAATAAAGCAGCTTCATTCACCAGGTTTGCTAATTGCGCACCCGAGAAGCCCGGTGTACCACGTGCAAGAACCTTAACATCCACACCTGTCACTGAAGGTAATTTTTTCAAATGTACATTCAGGATTTGTTCACGACCTTTGATGTCTGGCAAACCAACTACAACTTGACGGTCAAAACGGCCTGGACGAAGAAGTGCTTTATCCAGTACATCTGCACGGTTGGTTGCAGCAATCACGATAATGCCTTCATTACCTTCAAAGCCGTCCATTTCAACTAGCATCTGGTTCAGTGTCTGTTCACGTTCATCGTGACCACCACCGGTACCTGAACCACGGTGACGACCGACTGCATCAATCTCATCAATAAAGATGATACATGGTGCATGACGTTTCGCCTGTTCGAACATGTCACGAACACGGGATGCACCAACACCGACAAACATCTCAACGAAGTCAGAACCTGAAATACTAAAGAATGGAACTTTCGCTTCACCGGCAATGGCTTTGGCAAGTAAGGTTTTACCCGTACCTGGAGGACCGACCATTAACACACCGCGTGGAATACTCGCACCCAGACGTTTAAATTTGGTTGGATCTTTCAGGAAATCTACGATTTCAACGACTTCTTGCTTGGCTTCGTCACAACCAGCAACATCAGTGAAAGTGACTTTAATCTGGTCTTCAGACAGCATTTTGGCTTTAGATTTACCAAAACTCATTGGGCCGTTTTTACCACCTGCACCGCCACCCATGTTGCGCATAAAGAACATGAATAACAAAATGATTAAAAGTACAGGGAAACTTGCAATAAGCAACTGCATGAGCAAGCCTTGACGTTGTGGTGCTTCACCTTCAACCACAACATTATTTTTAATCAGGCTTGGCATCAGTTCAGGATCCTGAACTGCCGGACGGATACTTTCAAACTCTGAACCGTTCGATTTTTCGCCACGGATTCTTTCGCCGTCAATCACAACTTGTTTAATTTGGCCAGCATTGACCGCGGCAACAAACTCTGAGTAGTTCATTGTAGTCGGTTGATTGCGGTCACTGACGTTGCTGAAGATTAACACCAGCACACCCAGTATCACGAGCCACAATACGGCATTCTTAAAAAGATCGCTCAAAGCTTTATTCCCATTCCAATCTAATTTGATCATGCCCTGTTCAGGATGACCTTAATACTTAAGCTGCAAATCAACTTGCAATTATCTGAAAACGTACAAAATGCACAATTTTTAACGACTTGGCAAGTAGACTTATTTTAAAGCCTTCTTGCGTCCCTGCCCGATCAGGAAAACTTCCTTGGAGCGAGCACGTGATGCCAGAGGTTTAGATGTTTTCAGAACATCAAAACTATCAACCACTTGCTTACGAAATTCGTCAAAACCTGAGCCTTGGAAAACTTTTACCACAAATTGACCTTTGGGGCCTAGCACCTTATTGGCAAAATCCAGTGCAAGTTCACACAAGTAAATCTGACGCGGTTGATCTACAGCCTTATTACCTGATGTATTGGGGGCCATATCTGAAATTACAACGTCTACAGTACGACCATCTAAAATTTCTAACAATTGCTGGAAGACTTCTTCTTCGCGAAAGTCGCCTTGCAAGAAAGTCACATCAGGTAATGCATCCATTGGTAAAATGTCAGATGCAATCAATAAACCTTTGTCGCCAACCAACTTACCTGCGATTTGTGACCAACTCCCGGGAGCTGCACCCAAGTCGACCACGGTCATGCCGGGTTTAATGATTTTGTACTTTTCTTGCATCTCTAAGAGCTTATATGCTGCACGCGCACGATATCCGTCCTTTTGTGCCTTTTTCACATAAGGATCGTCTAAATGCTCTCTCATCCAATCACGACTACTTTTAGATAACTTTTGGTTGGTAATGCGTGTAGCCATAACTCTCTAAATAAAAAAACGTCCAATTATTAATTGTACGTGAAAAAGACATATTTTGCAGTATACATGTGTATCTAAATCTAGGAGTTTTGCTTGTTAGGCAGGCAGATTGGAAATGATTATTTCCTGATAATTTACAGCGTTTGTTTTTTGCTTTTGCTATACTAAGCCGTTTTTAAATTCAGGTTATCTCTCATGGCGTCTTTATCTATTCAGGAACGTAAGCGTTTACGTCAAATCGGACATGCTTTAAACCCGGTCGTTATGCTGGGTGACAAAGGCCTGACTGAAAATGTCATCGAAGAATTGGCGCGTGCTTTAAACGATCACGAACTGATTAAAGTGAAAATCGTAGCTGAAGATCGTGAAGCGCGTGCAGCACTGATTGTTGAAATTTCAGAAGCGACTGGTGCAGAAGTGGTTCAAACTATTGGTAAGATTGCACTGCTTTACAAGAAAGCTGCCAAACAGAACCAAAAATTGTCCAACCTTGTCCGTTTCGCTCATTTGTCTAACTAAGTACAGGACTTATGGCAAGTTACGAACTTAGCGCATTTGATCGCCGTTTTCAGGCCATCTCTCTGGTTGCCGCCATCGAACAGCAAGGCCCATGCAATTTAAATGTGGGCTTCTGGATCCGTGATCCCAATCAGTACATCTTGTGGCCCGACATGGTGACGGCACATCCCCGTCAGGATTTCCTGTGGGAACAGACCTGCTTTGAAATTTTTATTGGGGTTCAGGGCGAAGATTTTTATCGTGAGATTAATCTCTCCCCTTCTCAGGCCTGGCAGGCTTATCAATTCGAAGAATACCGTTATCCTGAAGATATGCCACCGCAAGCTGCGGATGATATTGAGCTGAACCAGCTCAAACGTACGCATTATGGTCTTAATGTCAGTGTGGATCTGACTGATTTTATGGCAACACATAAACTGAAATGGGAAAACTTGTTCCTGGGTTTATCTGCTGTTTTAAAAACCTCGCAAGGTGAGCAGTTCTATGCCATGCAGCATAGTAGTCCTCAGGCAGATTTTCATAATAAACGTGACTGGTTGCATGTGTTTTAAATAGATTGACGTTGTGCATCAGCTATTTAAAGTGTAACAGGCGAATAAAACGTGAGACTTAAAGTCTCACGTTTTTGTTTATCGCTCAACAACGATTGATCCTCTGTATAATTATTTTAGATTTTTATTGGTTTCAACGTTGATATTTTAATGATGCAAATGATGCTGCTCCTGAATATATTTCACAGCAGCATAAAGAATAAAAGCAAAAGTAATGATCATCAGAAGAATGGTTCCAAACACCAGTCCCAGTACTCCCAGACATAATACGATTACACCCAGATAAAGTATGCGCCCCAATCCGCTTTCCAGATTCAGTAACATAATCAATATCAGTAAAATAAGTACACCTACAAAATGCTGTTGCATCGTGACCCCCTTTAATTGTTATTGTGAGTCCGTTTTGCTGCATAAAGACAAAGGAGAACATTTGATTGTTCTCCTTTTTAAATAGCGGCCTTTCAGCGCAGCCTAACTTTTCAGCTCAGGACTTTTGTCCGAGCTCTCTGTTTTCACCACGGGTTTGACTTTTTTCAGTACTTCAATGGTACTGTCCTTAGAACGTTTAAAAGTATCGGTCAGATGTTCCTTATGCTTGGTCGAAATCTGACTGACATCTTCTTTCAGCTCTTTACCCAGATTGGATAAGTCTTCGACGACAGCGTTGAATTCTGTCTTGATAAAGCTTTTCAATTCGGTTAATTCTTTCTGCGAACCGAAAATCTGCTCCTTCAAAGTATCAATACGCTGTAACACTTCCTGCTTAAATTGACGCAATTGTTCCTGCACAGTATCGCTTAACTGTTTGGCTTCAACTTCAAGCTTTTCCTTACTTTCCTCGATGGTTTCAATTGCCTGATCTTTAGCCTCGACTGCTACTTTTTCAAGCTTCTCGGCAGTTTCAGTCACCACGCTCGGAGTGATTTTTTTAGATGTAGTAGATTTAGGTGCTGTAGCCATTTGTCTTGTTCCTATTGTTATATCGACTAAGCTATATTAGTAGATTTGATAAAAATTAAGATTTGATTTGTCTGACAATTATTAATTGCTTACATTTTTTCACATTGCCTACAAAACAGACTTCCATGCAAAAAGCAAGCCATTTATCTCATACTTTCGCTGCAAAGCCGTTGGACTTTAAGGGTCGTTCTGCGTATAATGCCGTGTTAAGTTCAAGCGAGCAGACATAGGAGGGTAGGTTTAAAAATTAGCCTTC
This sequence comes from Acinetobacter sp. RG5, assembly GCF_031844265.1. Classification (GTDB taxonomy): domain Bacteria; phylum Pseudomonadota; class Gammaproteobacteria; order Pseudomonadales; family Moraxellaceae; genus Acinetobacter. The sequence goes on from NZ_JAUZUV010000002.1 coordinate 117,851, forward strand.
CTTTTTTTTCGTCTTCTCGCTTTTTTACAGCCTAAATTTCAGGAGCTTTGGTTTGAGCACCCCAGCAATTTTAGCCCTTGCCGACGGAACTATCTTTAAAGGTACTTCGATTGGCGCATCGGGTAGTACGACTGGTGAAGTCGTTTTCAACACTGCCATGACTGGCTATCAAGAAATTTTGACTGACCCGAGTTATGCACAGCAACTTGTGACACTGACTTACCCACATATCGGTAACACAGGCTGTAATGAAGAAGACGCTGAATCAGGTCGTATTCATAAGGTTTGGGCGAACGGATTGATCATTCGTGACCTGCCTTTACTGCACAGTAACTTCCGTTCAACCCAATCATTAGCTGAATATTTGGTACAACACAATGTTGTGGCAATTGCGGATATCGACACGCGTAAATTGACACGTATCTTACGTGACAAAGGTGCGCAAAATGGCTGTATCCTTGCTGGCGAAAATATCACTGAAGCTGAAGCGCTTGAAAAAGCACGTGCATTTGGTGGTTTAAACGGTTTAGACCTGGCAAAAGAATGTTGCGACCCTGAAGGTTTTGAATGGACTGAAGGCTCTTGGACATTAGGCAAAGGTTTCTCTCAACCAGAAGCTAAATTCCATGTTGTTGCATACGATTACGGTGTCAAAACCAACATCTTACGTATGCTCGCAGACCGCGGTTGTAAACTGACTGTTGTGCCGGCGCAAACTCCTGCTGCTGATGTACTTGCACTGAATCCAGATGGCGTGTTCCTTTCGAACGGTCCTGGTGATCCGGCTGCATGTGACTACGCAATTGAAGCTGTAAAAACAATTGTAGAAACCACTGAAATTCCAGTATTTGGTATCTGCCTGGGTCACCAGATCCTTGCGCTTGCAAGTGGTGCTAAAACCTTAAAAATGCCTCACGGCCACCACGGTGCGAACCATCCTGTACAAAATCTTGATAACGGTACAGTGATGATTACTTCTCAAAACCATGGCTTCGCAGTCGATGAAAGCAATCTGCCTGATGTGTTGCGTGTAACGCATCGCTCACTGTTTGATGGCACCAACCAAGGTATCCATCGTACAGACAAACCTGCGTTCAGCTTCCAGGGTCACCCTGAAGCAAGCCCGGGTCCACATGACTGCGCACCATTGTTCGATCATTTCATCGAACTTATCGAAGCATCTAAGAAGTAATTAAGGAAGCATCATGGCTAAACGTACTGACATTAAAAGCATCTTGATTATTGGTGCTGGTCCGATTGTCATCGGTCAAGCATGTGAGTTTGACTACTCAGGTGCTCAAGCATGTAAAGCCCTTCGTGAAGAAGGTTACCGCGTTATTTTGGTCAACTCGAACCCAGCGACCATCATGACCGACCCAACCATGGCGGATGCAACTTACATTGAGCCAATTACTTGGCAAACTGTTGCAGCGATCATTGAGAAAGAACGTCCAGATGCTGTTCTTCCAACCATGGGTGGTCAAACGGCATTGAACTGTGCCCTTGCCCTCGATGAGCACGGCATTTTAGAGAAATTCAATGTTGAATTGATCGGTGCAACCAAAGAAGCGATTGAAAAAGCTGAAGACCGTAAACTGTTCGACCAGGCAATGCGTAAAATTGGTCTTGAATGTCCAAAAGCTGACGTTGCTGAGTCAATGGAACATGCTTTAGAAATTCAAGCACGTTTCGGCTTCCCAGTAATTATCCGTCCATCATTCACCATGGGTGGTTCTGGTGGCGGTATCGCATACAACAAAGAAGAATTTATCGAGATTTGTGAACGCGGTTTCGATCTTTCTCCGACTAAACAATTATTGATTGATGAATCTTTAATTGGCTGGAAAGAATACGAGATGGAAGTTGTTCGTGACAAAAACGACAACTGTATCATTGTATGTACCATTGAAAACTTTGATCCAATGGGCGTACACACTGGTGACTCAATCACTGTTGCCCCTGCTCAAACGCTTACAGATAAAGAATTCCAGTTACTACGTAACGCTTCTCTAGCAGTTCTTCGTGAAATTGGTGTTGAAACAGGTGGTTCTAACGTACAGTTCGGTATTTGTCCAAATACTGGTCGTATGGTCGTGATCGAGATGAACCCACGTGTATCACGTTCATCTGCACTTGCTTCTAAAGCAACTGGTTTCCCGATTGCAAAAATCGCAGCGAAACTGGCTGTAGGTTATACCCTTGATGAGTTGAAAAACGACATTACTGGCGGTACAACGCCTGCATCGTTCGAACCTGCAATCGACTACGTTGTAACCAAGATTCCTCGTTTCAACTTCGAAAAATTCCCACAAGCTGATGCGACACTGACGACTCAGATGAAATCTGTCGGTGAAGTGATGGCGATTGGCCGTAACTTCCAGGAATCTGTACAAAAAGCCCTTCGTGGTCTTGAAGTGGGCGCTTCTGGTTTTGACGAAAAGGTTGAAGTGGGTGCTGAAGGCGCGCGCGACAAAATCTTGCAAGAACTTAAAGTGCCAGGTCCAGAGCGTATCTGGTACGTGGGCGATGCATTCCGTCACGGCTTTACTTTAGACGAAGTATTCGCTGCAACGAACATTGACCGCTGGTTCTTAATTCAAATCGAAGACATCATCAAAACTGAAAACCAAATCAAAACTTTAGGTTTTGGCGACTTGAATGCGGACAACATCCGTGGATTCAAACGTAAAGGTTTATCAGATCTTCGCATTGCAGACTTGATGGGTATTTCACAAAAGCAATTCCGTAAACATCGTTGGAACCTGGGCGTAACTCCAGTTTACAAACGTGTCGATACATGTGCTGCAGAATTCGAATCTGATACAGCTTACATGTACTCAACTTACGATGAAGAATGTGAAGCAAATCCATCGAACAAAGACAAGATCATGGTGATCGGCGGTGGCCCTAACCGTATCGGTCAAGGTATCGAGTTCGATTACTGCTGTGTACACGCTGCCCTGGCTATGCGTGAAGACGGCTATGAAACGATCATGGTAAACTGTAACCCTGAAACTGTTTCTACGGATTACGACACTTCAGATCGTTTGTACTTCGAACCGATCACTTTAGAAGACGTTTTAGAAATCGTACGTATCGAGAAGCCTAAAGGCATTATCGTTCAGTACGGTGGTCAAACACCTTTGAAATTGGCTCGTGCTCTAGAAGAAGCCGGTGCGCCAATCATTGGTACATCACCTGACGCGATTGACCGTGCAGAAGACCGTGAACGTTTCCAGCAAATGATTCAACGTCTGCAACTTCGTCAACCAAACAACAGCATTGTAAAATCTGCTGAAGAAGGTATGGCTGAAGCGTCTAAAGTAGGCTATCCATTAGTGGTACGTCCTTCTTACGTGCTTGGTGGTCGTGCGATGGAAATCGTGTACAACGATGAAGAACTCAAACGCTACTTACGTGATGCGGTTCAAGCATCTAACGAAGCACCTGTTCTGCTTGACCGTTTCTTAGATGATGCGATCGAAGTTGACGTAGACTGCGTATCTGATGGTAAAGACGTTGTAATCGGCGGCATCATGCAGCACATCGAACAAGCGGGTATTCATTCAGGTGACTCGGCATGTTCAATTCCTCCTTACTCTCTATCTAAAGAGATTCAGGACGAAATGCGTCGTCAAACTGTGGCGATGGCAAAAGAGCTTGGCGTAATCGGTTTGATGAACGTTCAGTTTGCTGTCAAAGGTGAAGATGTTTACATCTTGGAAGTGAACCCACGTGCGTCTCGTACTGTGCCATTCGTTTCTAAGTGTATCGGCGAATCTTTAGCGAAAGTTGCTGCACGTTGCATGGCTGGTCAATCTCTTGAGTCGCAAGGCTTCACAACTGAGATTATTCCTGAGCACTTCTCTGTCAAAGAAGCAGTGTTCCCGTTCAACAAATTCCCTGGTGTTGACCCGATCCTTGGCCCTGAGATGAAATCGACTGGCGAAGTGATGGGCGTTGGTAAAACATTTGGTGAAGCGTTCTATAAAGCTGTTTTAGGTGCAAATGAGCGTTTACCCGGTCTTCCAACTGAAGGCGAAGTGAAACACGCATTTATCTCTGTACGTGATTCTGATAAACCACGTGCGGCGGGTATTGCAAAACAATTGATTGACCTAGGCTTCAAGATTCTTGCAACTGATGGTACATTTAAAGTGATTAGCGATGCTGGTCTTGAATGTGAACGTGTCAATAAAGTGACTGAAGGTCGTCCTAACATTGTGGACCGTATTAAAAACGGCGAAATTCACCTTGTGATTAACACGACTGAAGGCAAAAAGGCACAAGAAGACTCATTCTCGATCCGTCGTTCAGCACTTCAAGGTAAAGTGTATAACACAACTACATTGAATGGTGCGGATGCAGTATGCCAAGCTTTAGCAATTAAATTGCCAATGGATGTATATCGTTTGCAAGACCTAACTAAAGGTTAATTCGCTTCCAAGAAGTCCCGCTACCTTCTTGGTGGCGGGCTTTTTTTTATTTATAGATTTTATATCTTTCAACTGACTTTTGAGGGACAACATGCAACGTTATCCTATGACACCTGAAGGCAAAATTGCCTTAGAGAAAGAATTACACCAACTGAAAACAGTGGATCGCCCACGTATTACAGCTTCAATTGCAGAAGCGCGTGAACACGGCGACTTAAAAGAAAATGCAGAATACCATGCAGCACGTGAACAGCAAGGCTTCTGTGAAGGTCGTATTCAGGACATCGAAGGCAAACTGGGTGCAGCTCAGGTGATCGATGTCAAAGAACTTGAACAGAATGGTCGTGTGGTTTTTGGTGTAACGGTCACGATTGAAAATCTGGATACTGAAGAACAGAAAACCTATAAAATTGTAGGTGATGACGAAGCAGACTTTAAGATTAACAAGATCTCTGTGAACTCGCCAATTGCACGTGGTCTTTTAGGTAAAAACGAAGGCGACGATGTGAAAATCAATACACCAAACGGTGAAGTTGAATACGAAATTGTGAAAGTTGAATATCTTTAAAATTTAAAGCTGTTTAATTTAAAGCCCCTCGATTGAGGGGTTTTTTACCTTTATCTGCTTCCTACAAACGAATTAGCTCTGGGCTTCTTTTAAAAACCCCGATGCAAATAAATTAAATGCATGTAAAGCCTCAGGGAGTACCTGCTCAGGATGTTCGCTAGAAGCCACCCAGAGGGCTGCATTCATTGCAGCACCATTTAAAAATACCGCAGCAGCTTCCGGATCAACTGTTTTAATTCGATCTGCTACCAATAATTGCTCAACACATTCACGCGTGGACTGCAAACATCTGTTTTGACTTGGCCAGTGTGCAGGATCACCCAATACCGCAGGCCCATCGCGCAATACAATGCGCTGGAATTCAGAGTTTAAGGCATTTTGAATATAGGTCTGCCCTTCAAACAACAATCCTTCCCACAGATCATCAGGCTGCTCCAGATGCTGCTGGGCAGATGAAGCCATTTCCGAATCGATCTGGTCGACCACTGCAGCAAACAAGCCTTTTTTATCGCCAAAATGATGATACAACGCTCCACGGGTCAGCCCTGCTTCTGCCGTGAGCTTATCCATTGAAGTGTCTGCATAACCATATTCTGCAAACGCACGGCGTGCCACTTCTATCAGTTTCTTGCGGGTTTCCGCCATCTTTTGTTCACGAACAGACATGAATTACTTTACCTCATCATCATAAAAATTTTAATTGACATACGGACCGTATGTCAATTATGTTTACATACGAGGCGTATGTGAAAGTTAAATTGCTTTCACTCACTGATAAATTAGACATTGAATGAGAATAGCCATGACTAGAACTGCGATATTTCCCCAAGACCGCCATGCCCTGTATGAACAGCATGGTTATTCTGCTGCAATCAAATCGGAAGACTTACTTTTTGTTTCTGGTCAGGTCGGTAGCCGTGAAGATGGCTCGCCTGAACCCAACTTTGAAAAACAGGTAGAACAGGCTTTTAAAAACTTAGCCGCAACATTGGCAGCGGCTGGTTGTACTTTCGATGATATTGTCGATGTCACCACATTTCACACTGACCCAGAGCAGCAATTTGAAAGCATTATAAAAGTTAAGCAGCAAGTGTTTCAGCAAAAGCCTTATCCTAATTGGACAGCTGTTGGCGTGACTTGGCTGGCAGGTTTTGATTTTGAGATTAAAGTGATTGCCCGTATTCCTACAGCGTCTACACCAGTCTAATCATTTGCGTTATTCGCACTCGCTTGAGTATCTTTTAGAGATTATTCAGCAAGTTTAAACGTCGATTAGGTATAATTTCTTATTCACTATTTTTTTGTATCTTCCTTATGGCTGAAAAGTTAATTAATTCTCCTGTGAATCATTGGTGTGAATTTGAGTTCATCTCAAAAACGGTGAAGAATCCCAACATTCATATCAAAGGGAATTATTCTTATTATTCAGCGTATTGGGATCAAGGTTTTGAGCGCTGTGTGGTGCGCTATCTGCATGATAAGCCTGCCACGCCTGAGAAGCCCATAGACCAGCTCTATATCAGCAATTTCGTCTGTTTTGGCGCAGAATGCGTGATTATGATGGGCAGCAACCAATTACACCGTACCGACTGGATTTCAGCATTTCCGTTCGATACACGGGGTTTTGAGCTTGCGGGTGACACGATCATTGGTGATGGTTGCTGGATTGGTTCTCGTGCCATGATTATGCCCGGTGTAAAGCTTGGTGAAGGTGCTGTGGTCGCAACAGGTGCTGTTGTGACTGAAGATGTGCCACCTTATGCAGTTGTGGGCGGCGTACCTGCAAAAATCATTAAATACCGTTTCCCGCAAGAAGATATCGAAAAACTGCTTTCACTTAAAATTTACGATATAGATGAAAAGCAGTTTTTAAAAATGCGTGAGCAATTGCAAACGGATGATGTGAAATCACTGCTTAATTATGTACAAAGTTTGATCTAAACATTATATTTAATTCAAACCATTATTTTGAATAAATATGCATCTATCAACTAAGACACTTGAAAAACTTCGTGACTTAATCAATGAAATCACCGAATACCGATCAGGGCCAAAAATTATCGATTTTTTTGGTATGTTCGATTATCAAGATGTATATGGACAAGGTTTTCCATCTAGATGGATGTACACAGATCTACGACTTTCTCAAATAAATGGCACACCAAAATTAGATATATGTATTAAAAACTTATTTAATCCTATAAATTATATTGAAGACTTAAATCGACTAGATAATTTAATTAAAGAGTTCAATAAATATCTACAATTCGACAAATATCAAATTACTAGAACCAACACTGAAATTAACCTTACACCTATTACAAAAATCAATCTTGATGAACAATTCCAATCAGATAATGAAAATATTGAAAATATTGAAAATATTGAAAATAACTTTATAAAACATGAATTTAAGTTTGATTACTCTCAGTTAAATCTCATCCCAACCTTAATGCCTGTAATCAAAAGTAGAATAATAGAAATTGAAAAAGCTTTTAAAGCTGAAGCATACCTTTCCGTTGTGTTATTAGCTGGTAGTACATTAGAGGGAATATTCTTAAATATTGCTTCTTTAAATCCAAGGGTTTTTAATACTTCAAACTGTAGCCCTAAAAAAGATGGCAAAGTAAAAAACTTCGATCAATGGACACTTCATAATTTCATTGAAGTATCTCATTCAATTAATTTAATTGAAAAAGATACATATCGATTTAGCAAAGAATTAAGAGATTTTAGAAATTACATACATCCTTTTCAGCAAATGACTGAAAAATTCTCACCTAGAGAACAAACAGCTAAAATTTGCCTACAAGTTTTGAAATCCGCTATCTCTGATATTCAAACCAATCAAAATAAAATTGGGGCATAAAAAAACCCACTCAATCGGAGTGGGTTTTTTCAGAATATGGTGGCTATGACGAGACTTGAACTTGTGACCCCCGCATTATGAGTGCGGTGCTCTAACCAACTGAGCTACATAGCCTTAAACTGTGCGCGCATTATGGGATTTTCTGTAAATCACGTCAACCCCATATTGTGCTGTTTGATCAAAATTTGTTGAAGTGAGCCGATAAGCCGGGTTCTGTCGTGAACGATCATTCCTCTAGGCGCACAATCACTCATGCGCTCAAGCGACCTACCCGAATCCAGCATGGGCCATGCCTAATGGATTCCTATTTGGTCTTGCTTCCGGTGGGGTTTACCTCGCCATGAACTGTTACCAGCCATGCGGTGCGCTCTTACCGCACCCTTTCACCCTTACCTCCGATTCCGATTGCTCGAAAACATAATGAAGGCGGTCTTCTCTCTGCTGCACTTGCCGTCGGTTTGCACCGCCCAGGCGTTACCTGGCACCTTGCCCTATGAAGCCCGGACTTTCCTCCCCTGCTTCAATCACGGAGATTTCCACAGCAGCGATCGTCTGGCTCACTTCGAGCGGCATAGTATCAAATATCGAGACTAATTGCTTGATGTTTTTTGAGCAGTCAGTTTTTCATACTTGGCTTGCAGCTGTTCCTGCGTTTCGACATGATTCGGATCCAGTGGAATACAATCCACTGGACAGAACAACTGGCACTGCGGTTGATCATGATGTCCGACGCACTCTGTACATAGGTCTGGATGAATCTCATAAATGAGTTCACCCATATAGATGGCCTCATTCGGGCATACAGGTTCACAGACATCACAGTTAATACATTCATCGGTGATATATAAAGACACGCTACCAACCTTGTTGAAGTTTACGCTCGAAGGCCGCAACCACGTTTGGTGGTACAAACTTGGTTACATCACCTCTTAATCGAGCAATTTCACGCACCAAAGTGGATGAAATAAAAGAATATTGCTCTGAAGGGGTTAAAAATACCGCCTCAAAGTGGGAGTCCAGCTGACGGTTCATATTTGCCAGCTGAAATTCGTACTCAAAATCAGACACTGCACGCAAACCACGCAATACAGCAGTCGCCTTTTGCTCACGGAAAAAATTGACCAGCAAACCATCAAAACCTACAAATTCAACATTGTCCAAATGACTCAATGACTCTTTCGCCAATGCAACACGCTCTTCCAGACTAAATACCGGATTTTTATGATGACCGATAGCAATTGCCACTACGACTTCATCAAACATTCGCGCTGCGCGGGTTACCAAATCAATATGTCCATTGGTAATTGGATCAAAAGTCCCCGGATAAATCACACGAGTTTTAGACATCCATTTGTACTCTGTTTGTTATGTAGAATCTTATTTTAGCAAAAACTTGTTTTTTTGGTGAATAATCCTCATTAATTTAAAAAACTTCACCTTATTTCTAGTTGCGGTACAATAGCAGCACGTTTGGAAGTATCAGATTATGGCGAAAGCATCTATTGTAGTAAAAAAAAATAATGGCGGTACCATTGCACTGAATAAACGTGCCCGCCACGATTATTTTATTGAAGAGAAATTTGAAGCGGGGCTTTCATTAAAAGGCTGGGAAGTCAAATCAATGCGTGCTGGTCGCATGACCATCGTAGAAAGTTATATTACTTTTAAAAATGGTGAAGCTTTTCTGTTTGGTGCACAGGTTCAGCCCTTGTTAAGTGCTTCGACTCATGTGGTGCCTGAAGCAACCCGTACCCGCAAACTGTTGCTGAATCGCCGTGAAATTGAAAAGTTAATGGGTGCGATTAACCAGAAAGGTTATTCCTGCGTTCCACTGGCCTGTTACTGGAAAGGTCCACATGCCAAGCTGGAAATTGCCCTGGTGAAAGGTAAGCAGCTTCATGACAAACGTGCAACCGAGAAAGACCGTGACTGGCAACGTGATAAAGCACGAATTTTCCATAAATAATGGATTAAAAGTTGAATATAAAAAAACCTCCGCATTCGGAGGTTTTTTTATAATTTTAAGTATGGTTATTTAGTCGGGCTAGAGTAAGGGCAATATATTCCCCAAACCAGAACGCGGTTTTTAAATCGCCCTCAGGTGGGGTGACTTCAACCGGGGCATTATCCGACTGGGTCATTAAACCCAAAAAGCTCGACATCCGGTTCAGATCGGTCACAGCACGACCTGTCGGCATTAATGGCAAGCCACTCCATAGCATACCGTGCTGCATCGCAAACAAGTTGATTTGCTGCAGGACCGCCAGCTTGTCGCCACTGAGTCCGCCACCATTGGTAAAGGCGGCAGCCAGTTTGCCCTGCCAGGTACGTGCCAACCAGCGCTTGGAAGATTGTTCCATAAACAGCTTCATGGCAGAGGTTAGACTGCCCATATAGGTCGGACAGCCAAATACAATTGCATCGGCGGCGTCCAGCACATCCCAGTCTATATGTTCGACATTCATCATATGCACCTGAACACCGGTTTCCCGTGCACCATCGGCAATAAAATTTGCCACTTTAGCCGTGTGTCCATAAGGACTATGATAAACAATCGCAACAGATTTGGAAGATAGGGACATAACGCTCAAAAGCCAAAAAATTCAGTTAAGTTTAACATTTTCATGCCATAAACACGAATGTCGCCATACGCCCCGTTTTAGCTTCGCGGCGATAAGAAAAATATTCATCTGCTTGACGATAAGAACACTGATCCCCACCCAATACGGTATTTATGCCGTGTTGCTGCAAGATATAATGCGCAATGGCATACAGGTCAGCATAATATTTACCTGCCTGTTCACCGGCCTGAAATGCACTGTCCAGTTCAGGATATTTACTGCAAAAAGCAGCTTTTACTTCAGCGCCAATTTCAAAACATGGCTGACTAATGGCCGCCCCGAGCCAAGCCCAGGTCGGCGAAGTCTGCATGGCGGCAATGGTATTTTCAACAATCCCACCCGCCAAACCACGCCAACCAGCATGCAAATTGGCAACTTCCGTACCTTTCGCATTTCCCAGTACCACAGGTAAACAATCTGCCGTCATCATCATTAAGGCATGCGCCTTACGCTGCGTCACCAGACCATCTCCGACCAGTGCGGTAAATGGCATCTGTTCATTAATCGTATGACAGATGGTGCTATGCGTCTGAGTCATCCAGGTAATCTTATCTACGCCAAAGGCAGCGAAATCCTGCAATAAAGCCATACGATGCTGTTGTACCCGTTGTGCATCATCCTGCACATGTAAGGCCAAGTTAAAACCTGCAAGCTCAGGCTGTGCGGATGGCTGCACTTTCGCATGATGGACACGGGTCTGACCCACATACACACCTTGTGGAAGTCCTGGTACAAATTGCATCTCGATTCCTTGCTTTGACGCGAGCTAAATAAAAAGATTAATAGGCTTTGTTTTCGGTACGCAGCACTTCAACCAGATTGGCAAAGTCTTCCGGCCACGGTGCTTCAAAGGTCATTTCTTCTTTGGTACGCGGATGGGTCAGACCGAGTTGTACAGCATGCAAAGCCTGACGCTTGAAGCCACGCAAAGTATCATCTAATAATTGCGATGCACCTGCAGGCATACGGACACGTGGCATATACACCTGATCGCCCACCAAGCCAAAGCCGATATAGCTAAAATGCACACGGATCTGATGGGTACGTCCAGTTTCCAGACGGGCTTGAACACGGGTAAAATGCTGGAAACGCTCTTTGACATTGTAATGCGTCACCGCGTCTTTACCACCTGGAAGTACGGTCATTTTCACACGATCCACCGGATGGCGTTTGATTGGTTCATCAATGGTACCGCCAGCAATAATATTGCCGTAAACCACCAAGTCATACAGGCGATATACTGATTTTTTCTCAAGCTGTTTGCTTAAGGCAAATTGTGCTTCCAGATTTTTGGCGACGACTAACAGACCGCTGGTGTCTTTATCGATACGATGTACCAGACCTGCACGCGCCAGTTCAGCCGATTTCGGATAGTGATGCAATAAAGCATTCACCAAGGTGCCAGAACTATTGCCAGCGCCCGGATGTACCACCATACCGACTGGTTTGTTGATGACCATAATGTCATCATCTTCATAGATGATGTCCAGTGGAATATCTTCCGGCAGACTGCGCGTTTGCGCTTCAAGCTCAACATTTAAAGTCAGGGTTTCAAAACCATCACTTTTAAATTTCGGCTTAACCGGTTGACCATTCACCAATAAATTGCCATCTTTAATCCATTGCTTTAATTTTTCTCGAGAAAAATCGCTCCAGACCATTGCGGCAATCTGGTCGATCCGTTGCCCGATATAAGTTTCATCCAGTTGAAATTGCAACGATAAACGTGTTGCAGTTGCTTCTGAAGTATGGTTATCTGCATCCTCAGAATCTTCAAGTAAATTGAAATCAGTATCAGGGATATTAGAATTGGAAGATTGTGCTTGACTCATTTGCTCATTCAGACAAAAGTGGTTTAATAGTGCAATTGTAGCTCATTGCCCGTATTAACAGAGGAATTTTTATGTCGCTACCACATTATAAAATGACAATGCTTGCTGTGACATTAGGCATTGCATCGGCAATGGTAGGCTGTAGCAGTAATCCAAAAAAAGAAGTCGTGGATAAAGGTCCGGAATCTAGCGAACAGGTTTATATTCAAAAAGCACAGAAAGCGCTAGATCGTAATCAATATACCGATGCAGCAAAACAGTTAGAAGCGCTGGAAACTTATTTCCCAACCAGTCAATATGCCCCGCAAGCGCAGCTTGAACTGTTGTATGTAAAATTCCAGCAAAAAGATTATGAAGGTGCGGTCGCACTGGCAGAGCGTTTTATCCGTCTGAACCCGCAACATCCAAATGTCGACTATGCCTACTATGTACGCGGTGTCTCAAATATGGAACAGAACTATAACGGCCTGCTGCGTTATACCTCGCTGAAACAGTCGCATCGTGATGTCAGCTACCTGAAAGTGGCTTACCAGAATTTTGTTGATTTCATTCGCCGCTATCCATCTAGCACTTATGCAGTGGATGCAGCACAGCGTATGCAGTTTATCGGTCAGGAACTGGCTGAGCATGAAATGAACGCAGCACGTTTCAACATCAAGCGTAAGGCTTATCTGGCAGCAGTTGAACGTGGCTTGTGGGTGATTGAACATTATCCTCAAACTCCGCAGATTCCAGAAGCACTGGCAACGGTTGCTTATGGCTATGCTCAGCTAGGTGATAAAGCGACTTCTCAGCAATATGTGGATGTATTAAAGCTGAATTATCCGAATCTGGTGAAATCAGATGGGACGGTGAATCTGCGTGCAGCGCGTAGTGAAGGCAGCTTCTTTAACCGCGCGACACTGGGTATTTTTGGTAAAGAAGCCAAGACTGTAACCGACACCGATGCACAATCGGATACGCCAGAAACTGAAAAGCGCAGCATCACCAATCGCATTTCATTTGGTTTGCTGGATCGTCCTAAAACGGCTGAATAAAGCTAAAGAAGGCCGGCAGCATCAGCAAATAAGACAGCGCTTTACAGGTGCATTTTCCTCAAGGGCAAGGTATCATACTTGCCCTTTTGCGTTGTCTTGCCCAGGCTTGAACAAAACGTGCAAAAGGTATACAAAGGAACTTGAAATATTCAATGTCCAACTAGACTATTTTCATTTTTTCAGTGATTTAGACCTTAGATTCCAGCACGAGAAGCTCAGCAGACCATGGCCATTCCTCAACATACGATTGATCAGATTCTCGATCGCACCGATATTGTCGATGTGATTGGTCAATTCGTAAAACTGAAAAAAACAGGCCGTACCTATTCAGGCTGCTGCCCTTTTCATCAGGAAAAATCACCGTCTTTCCACGTCTATCGTGACAAACAGTATTTTCACTGTTTTGGCTGTCAGGCCAACGGTAATGCCATCCGTTTTTTAATGGACATTGGCAGCCGTAATTTTGTCGAAGTGATGAAAGACCTGTCCAGCCAGACGGGCATCGAACTGCCTAAAGACAATACTGATTCCAATAAATTAAAATATAAACGTGAAGCAGCCAAACCCAAAATCGTGCCTGCTCAAACTGCACCACAAACTCAGCCGCAACAGAATAACGCTCCAACAGAAAATAATAATGCTGCATCTACGGCGAGTTTCGATCCATTTGCAGAGTTTCAGACAGTCGAACAGGATTTTTATGGTGACCCTTTTGCTTCTTTTGAACACCTACCGATGGCGGAAGTTCAGCAAGACGGTAACCTCTACGACCTGCTAGAAAATATCGCGCAGTTCTATGAGCGCCAACTCCCAAATAGCCCGAGTGCCCAGCAATACTTCAAGCAGCGTGGTCTGACTGCAGAGACCATTGCCTATTGGCGCTTAGGCTATGCGCCTGAAGACTGGCAACATCTGGAAAAAGCCTTTCCTCAGGATATTGAGGGCTTAAAACTTTTAGGTCTGATTCGCACCAGCGACAGTGGCCGTGATTTTGACCTGCTGCGTGAACGAGTCATTTTCCCGATCCGTGATACCAAGGGCCGTGTGGTCGGCTTTGGCGGCCGTGCCCTGAATGACGAGATCAAGCCGAAATACATCAACTCGCCAGATTCTGAAGTCTTCCATAAAAACCAGTTGCTGTATGGCCTCTATGAGGGCCGCAAACAGAAAGCCCAAGAATGGCTGATGGTCGAAGGCTATATGGATGTGATTGCGCTTCAGCAATATGGCATTCATGGCGCAGTAGCCACTTTAGGTACAGCCAGTAATACAGATCATCTGAATATTCTGTTCAAGCAGAGCAATCGGCTGACCATTGCCTTTGACGGAGACGCTGCCGGTCAAAAAGCAGCGCGCCGTACCTTGGACATTGCCCTGCCCCTGCTGAATGATGGCCGAGAGCTGAAGTTCTTTGTTTTGCCCGCTGACCATGACCCAGATTCATTGATCCGTCGTGAAGGGATAGAAAACTTCAGACGCTTGCTTGAACAGGCACCGTTGATGTCGGACTTCGTGTTTGCCCATTTGACCCAAAATCAGGACATCACCACACCTGAAGGCAAGAGTCAGGTTATGGGTGAACTAAAAAATCTGACCGAGTTACTGCCCAAACACGGTTCCTTCCGTTATCTGCTGCAGCAATTTTTCCGTGAAAAACTGGGCTTTAACCGTAAATGGCAACCCAAGGTCAATACGGATGCATCTTTAAGCTTTAGTACTAAAATTGATGCTGAAGAATATGTGATTGCGATCTTGATGAATCATCCTTATCTGTATATTCATTTTGAACCGCTGCGCGCGCTGGTGGCAGAAGATCAGCTGCTGTTTAAAATTCTGAACATTCTGAATGTGATTTTTGATGACTTGCCAGATGACCCAGAACTGTCGATCTATTATGTGCTCGGTGCCTGCGCAGCCCATCATCATGAACTGCAGCATATTCTGCAGCATGCCAATGTCAGCGATTACACCTCATCACCAGAACAGGCCGACAAATTGGCGGCTGATTTTTCAACCAAGCTGCAATATCAGTGTTTAAAAAACAAGATTAAATCCAAGAAATTTAACAGCATTGCTGAAATGAAAAACCTGAAAATGCAGATTTATGAAATTGACCGCAAACGCTCGATGACCCTATTAGAAGACTGATTTTCCACATCATTTATTCTTATGAATCAAAGGAAGTCGGTGCTAGATCTCAGTATTATTTATCATTTTCTCAAATAATCAGGCTGGTTTTTTATGTTGAAGTAATAATCAGCAAAGAACCAAGCCTCTCATCATACTGATTAAAATGAATGCCTGGATTTACGACGTTTCGCAACTACATTGCCCAGTTCTTCCTGTAACAGCTCAAAATAGGCAGGGTCTTCTGCTTTGGCTGCTTCACGCAGCACAATAGAGGTTGGATGTAACAGTTTTTGGGTCAAACGATGTGAAAACTCGGCCAGTACAGTATCTGCCTTTTCACCCTTGGCAATACGCTGCATTGCCAATGCCAGCTCTTCCTGACGTAATGTTTCCCCGTGGTCACGGTAGGCATGAATGGTCGCCCCGGCCTGTTTGACCTTCTGCTGGGTCATCAGTTCTGTAGCCAGCTGATTGACCATGATCTCAGCTTCAACCGCCGCTTGACGGCGCTGTGCCAGATTTTCCTCAATGACACTTTGCAGATCATCGACCCCATACAGATAAACCCCGTCCAGGCTTTCTACTTTGGCATCAATATCACGCGGTACGGCCAGATCGACCAACAGCATCTGCTGGTAACGGCGTTTTTTCAGTGCAGCCTTCACATCGGCAAAATGGATCACCTGATGTAAACTGCCGGTACAACTGGAAATGACATCGGCCCGATGCAGATTTTCTGCAAGCTGATCAAAATCTATAATTTCAACTTCAACTCGATGTGCAATTTCCTGTGCCAGAATATCCGCACGCTCGCGGGTACGGTTACAGATAATAATCTTGCCCACCCCCATCTCTGCGAGGTGTTTGGCCACCAGACTGTTCATCTCCCCGGCTGCTACCACCATAATGGTCAGCTTGTCCGGATGACTAAATACTTGCAAGGCCAGTTGCGCCACCGCATAGCCCATCGAGACCGCATGACTGCCGACAGCCGTTTCCGAACGCACGCGTTTAGCGGCATAAAAAGCATATTCAAAAATCCGGTTGAGATCGCGCGACACCGTATGGGAGTCTTTGGCCAGAGAAAGTGCAGTTTTGACCTGTCCCAGAATTTGTGGTTCACCCAGCATCAGTGAATCCAGTCCACTGGCGACGCGCATCAGATGCGTCACTGCCTGGGCATTTTCATAACGATAGACATGATGTTGCAGTTGTTTGACATCCACCCCATTTTTCTGGGCGAGCCAGTTCAGCACCATGTCAGCATTGTCAGACATGGCGTAAACTTCGGTCCGGTTACATGTAGACACCACCACCATGTCGTTCAGTTCAGGGTGTTGGCTTTGCTCGGCAAGAATGGCACTTAACTTTTCAGGGTTAAACGCCACTTGTTCACGCAGTTCTACAGAGGCAGTTTGATGGTTGACACCCAATGCAAAGAAAGACATATCAGGTCATCATTTCACTAAATTTATGCTATTGTGCAACATCGGTGTCATAAAAAGCATTACTTGGATCAATAAAAAATTGCGTCAAACAATTAGCCGTATCAACGGCCCTACCATTAAGCAATATTCTACCACATTCCTACTGGTGGGTAGCATGGCTTCGACTGCGCATCTTTATGCAGCGGAAGCAGTTTACCATGCAAATCAAAATTATGATGCGATAAAACAAAGTATGATGGCTGAGTTTGCCATCGCTGCACATGACATTCCGACTGCTTTGCACAACTATACGGTGCTGGCGATCAAGAGCAATTCCACTTCAGTCAAGCAGCGTGCACTGAATGTCGCGCTGGAACATGATGACCTACAGGCAGCACTAGATATCTCCACGCACTGGGTGGTACAAGAGCCACAAGACGTCCCTGCTTTATTTTATTTATCACATATTGCCCTTAAAGCGCATGAATATGAGCTGGCTGCTGAGACCTTAGAAAAAATCCTGCAAATTGATGACAGTGCCGATCTGGAAGAAATTCTCGCCGGAATTTCACCGGAAGGCACAGAGGATCGTACTTATCTGATTCAGGCCTTAAGCACCACTAAAGCCAAGGACAATCCATCTATTCTGGTGCTAGTGGCCGGTCTGGAAGCACAAAATGGTCAGCTTGAACAGGCTTTAAATACAGTTAACCGCGCCTTAAAAAAACGTCCGAATGCGACCGGCTATATCCTGATGAAGGCCAATCTGCTCAATGCACTCGGCGATACTCAGGCGACACTGCAATGGTATGAAAAATCCAGCCGTAAACACCGTAATAATCTGGATGTACGTCTGGCCGAAGTCAAATATCTGGTCAAGCTGAACGAAGCGACTTTGGCTCTGAAAAAACTGCAAGACATTCTAAAAAAATGGCCGACTGCTGAAGAAGCCCTGTTTATTGCCGGACTGACCAGTATTGACCTGGAAGAATACGAGAAAGCCGAAAAATATCTGGTCGAACTGCGTTATTCTGCGCAATATCAAAACGAAGCCTATTATTACTTGGCGGTGAATGCAGAACGCAAACAGCATTATGAAACGGCGAAAGCTTATTATCGTCTGGTCGATGGCAGTCTTTACACCGTCTCACGTCGCAACATGATCTCGATTTTCGCCCAGCAGGATAAGCTGCATGATGCGCTGCGTTTCTTAACCCAGGAAAGGGTGAATTATCCACAACATGCCAGCTTCCTCTATCTAGCTCAGGCGGATATTTTGACGCGCATGCAGAATAAAAAAGCTGCGATTCGCCTGTTGGAAGAAGCCAGCAAAAACCTGCCGGATGACCCTGAACTGGTCTATTCGCAAGTTCTGTTGCTGGATCCCCATCAGGATCGCGTCAAGCTGGATGAACTACTCAGCACTTTACTTAAAATTGAACCGAACAGTCCGACCTATCTGAATGCCTATGCCTATACCCTGGCGATGCAAAACCGTCGCCTCGAAGAAGCACGCCGCTATGTCGAACAGGCACTAGAATATGCACCAGAACAGGCATCGATTCTGGATACCTATGGTTATATCTGTTATTTACAGAATGACTTCACCACAGCTGCGGATGTGTTATACAAAGCCTATCAATTGAATCCGAATGTGAAGATTGGGGTACGTTATGCCCGTTCCTTGTACATGAAAGGTGATCTACAACACTTCCACCAAGTGTTACAACAATTACAACAAAACCATCCAAATGACCCAGAATTGAAACAACTTAATTCGCTATTGTTAGCACCACAAACCAAAACGAGTTAATTAATTTATGCGCAATTTAAGCCAATTGGGCTGCTGTGCCTTTGCAGCCACTGCTTTATTTTTAACTGGCTGTCAGCAGATGATCAAGCCACAAACGCCTACTACTCCGTCTGTACAGGTGGAGAATCAATTTCAGCTGCAAGGTAAAATTGGCGTTCGCACCCCTCAACAGACTGGCAGCGCATTCTTTACCTGGGTACAACAGCAAGAAGAATTTGATATTGAGCTGAGTGGCATTTTAGGTGTGGGCAAAACCCAGATTTCCGGCACGCCCGGCCAAGTCACATTAAACAGTGCTAAAACAGGTGTGATTCAGGCGGCAAGTGCCGAAGAATTACTGCAACGCGCCACAGGCTGGCAAGCACCAATCAGCTATTTAGTGGACTGGGTACAGGCCCGCCCTGCGACAACGACTGCCAAATTGCAAAAAGATGATACACAGCGGATTAGCCAGATTATTGAACAGGGCTGGACGGTCGATCTCAATTACAATGCGCAGGCCAAAATGCCAAACCGCTTGATTTTAAAGCAGTCACTTGAAAGTGGTGCGGAAAACCGTATTACAATGATCATTGAAAACCGTTAATTGACCTGATGTTAGCCCATGATGATTCGTGTTCCCTCGCCTGCTAAACTGAATTTGTTCTTACATATTACCGGTCGCCGTGAAAATGGCTATCACGAGCTGCAAAGCATTTTTCAGCTGATTGATCTGTATGACTGGCTGGATTTTGAACAAAGCGCTGATGATGCGATTCAGATAGAAGGCCTGGCCTCAGTCGATCTGCAACAGAATTTAATCTATCGGGCGATCCAGTTGTTGAAGCCTTATGCCAAAACGCCTTGCGGGCTAAAGATCCGTCTGGAAAAAAACATTCCGATGGGTGCAGGTCTGGGTGGAGGGTCTTCCAATGCAGCGACGACCCTGATTGTGATCAACCAGCTCTGGCAGTGCGGTTTAAATATTGAGCAACTGGCAGATCTCGGAGTTAAACTAGGGGCAGATGTCCCGATATTTGTGCATGGTAAAAATGCCTGGGCTGAAGGCATTGGTGAACACTTAACATTCATAGACTTAGATCAAAAAAAATTCATTGTGTTAAAACCTGATTGTTTTATCAGCACTCAACTGCTTTTTTCGCAAAAAGCATTGACAAGAGACACGAAGAGCTCTAAATTTTGCGCCTATCAGGAAACGCCATCTGATTTTGGAAATAACTTTGAGCCGCTGGCAAGAAGCTTATATCCTGAAGTAGATGAAGCAATGCAATATCTCGACCAGTTCGGAAAAGCTAAGCTTACAGGTACAGGTGCTTGTGTGTTTATTGAAGTCACTGAAAATCTGAATATCGAAGATATTCTTGCAAATGCACCATGTAAAGCTTACCTGGTCAACAGTTTACAAGAATCACCTTTAGTTCAGTTTAAAGTGTAGATAGGGGTATCGCCAAGTGGTAAGGCACCGGGTTTTGATCTCGGCATCCGTTGGTTCGAATCCAGCTACCCCTGCCATTTTCACCTGTAGATGTACTGTATTAGGGGTATCGCCAAGTGGTAAGGCACCGGGTTTTGATCTCGGCATCCGTTGGTTCGAATCCAGCTACCCCTGCCATCTTACAGTCATCAAATTAGGGGCGTCGCCAAGTGGTAAGGCACCGGGTTTTGATCTCGGCATCCGTTGGTTCGAATCCAGCCGCCCCTGCCATTTTCTCGAAAAAAGACAGAACACTCATTTGCTGTAAGACTGTTAATTTACCTTGACACTTTACCGCAAAAATATTAAAGTTCTGCCGCATTAGGGGTATCGCCAAGTGGTAAGGCACCGGGTTTTGATCTCGGCATCCGTTGGTTCGAATCCAGCTACCCCTGCCATCTATTCCCATATATCCCAACCGCCAAGGGTGCTTCATGCCCAATCTTGTCGTTTTTAGTGGATCTGCGCATCCACAATTCGCTCAAAAAGTCGTAAGTCACTTACATATTCCTCTAGGCGCTGCCTCTGTAGGTCAGTTCTCTGACGGTGAAATTGCTGTCGAGATTACTGAGAACGTTCGTGGTAAAGACGTATTTATCGTACAACCTACTTGTGCCCCAACTAATGATAACCTGATGGAAATCTTGGTGATGGCTGATGCTTTGCGTCGTGCAAGTGCGGGTCGTATTACTGCCGTGATTCCTTATTTTGGTTATGCTCGTCAAGACCGTCGTCCACGTTCAGCACGTGTTCCAATCACTGCAAAAGTTGTAGCAGACATGCTCACTACTGTAGGCGTTGACCGTGTGGTGATGATCGACTTGCATGCTGACCAGATCCAAGGCTTCTTCGATATCCCTGTAGACAACATCTACGGTACACCAGCGCTACTTGCTGACTTGCGTCAACAGTCGCATCACAACCTGATGGTGGTTTCACCTGACGTAGGTGGTGTAGTGCGTGCACGTGCTGTTGCGAAACAAATGGGCGATATCGATCTTGCAATCATCGATAAGCGTCGTCAAAAAGCGAATGAATCACAAGTGATGCATTTGATTGGCGATGTAAAAGATCGTGATTGTGTCATTGTTGATGACATGGTAGATACTGCTGGTACGTTATGCAAAGCTGCTGATGCATTGAAAACTTTCGGTGCTCGCAAGGTTGTTGCGTATGCAACGCATCCAGTACTTTCTGGTAAAGCGATTGAAAACTTAAAGAATTCTGTGATTGATGAACTGGTTGTGACTGATACCATTCCTCTTTCTGATGAAGCTTTAGCACTGGGCAAGATTCGCCAGGTTTCAGTAGCCAGCATGGTTGCCGAAACGATTCGTCGTATTAACAACGAAGAATCTATTAGCGCAATGTTTGATTCTTATCTATAATAGAGCGCTGAATTTTCAAAGCCCTGCCATTTGGTAGGGCTTTTACTCACCAGACTGGTCGCAAGTCTGGTTCATTTAACTTAAATAGGATGTCTATCATGGCAAACTTCGTATTAAACGCAGCAGCACGTGAAGAAGCAGTTCAAGGGAAAGGTGCGAGCCGCCGCCTTCGTCTTCAAGCTAAAGTTCCTGCAATCATCTACGGTGGTGAAGCTGCTCCTGTAGCAATTACTGTTGAGCTTCGTCAGCTTGTTAAATTCTTAGAAAACAATTCATTCTTTGAAGAAGTTATCGAAATTGATGTAGACGGTAAAGTTGAAAGCGTGAAAATCCAAGCGTTACAACGTCACCCAGCTAAAAACACACCAATGCACGCTGACTTCAAACGCGCATAAGTGTTAATGGTGTAATTAGTGTCAAATATTTCACTGATTGTTGGTTTGGGTAACCCAGGTTCTGAGTATGCCCAAACCCGCCATAATGCAGGCTTCTGGTTCGTAGAACGCCTTGCAGACCAATATGGCATTGTCCTCAAAAAAGACCCGAAATTCAATGGATTTAGCGGTCGTGGCAATATCGAAGGTCAAGACGTCCGTCTTCTTCTACCGACAACCTTTATGAACCTTTCCGGTAAAAGTGTTGTTCCTTTCGCCAAATTTTACAATATCGCACCTGAATCGATCCTGATTGCCCATGATGAACTGGACATGAATCCTGGTGTCATTCGCCTGAAAACTGGCGGTGGTCACGGTGGTCATAATGGTCTACGCGATATCGTTCCGCATATTGGTTCAAACTTCCATCGCCTGCGTATTGGAATTGGTCATCCTGGTGCCAAAGACCGTGTTTCCGGTCATGTGCTCAGTAAAGCACCTAGCAGCGAACAGAACTTAATGGATGATGCGATTTCCCATGCCCTCGCCCGCACAAAAATGCTGGTGAACGGTGAAGTACAGCAAGCCATGAATCAAATCAACGCATATAAGCCGAACTAAACATTCAAAAATTGCTGGACAATTCCGCTTGCCAGAAAGTTTATTTAAGCGCAAAATGCGTTTGCTCGATTGTTCACCATACAGCAAGCAAGATTGATTTAACCAAATGATCAAACTCTTAGGTCAACTCAGGGGACGCTAGCCATGCTATCTCGTTTATTAAAATGCAAAATTCACCGCGCTCACGTTACACATGCAGAACTACACTATGAAGGTTCATGTGCAATTGATGGCGTTTTGATGGATTTGGCTGGCATTCGTGAATACGAAGAAATTCATGTGTGGAACGTGACCAATGGTAAACGTTTTGCAACTTATGCAATTCGTGGCGAAGACAATTCAGGCATCATCTCAGTCAATGGTGGCGCTGCGCATCAGGCCGATGTAGGCGATATCGTGATTATTGCAACCTTTGGCGATTTCACTGAAGCTGAAGCGAATGCCCATCAGCCTCGCTTAGTTTATGCTAACCCAAACAATACAGTCAGCCACACAGCGAACTGTATTCCTGTGCAAGTAGCTTAAGTCCAAGATTTTAAAAAGCCCGCAATATGCGGGCTTTTTTATTGAAAAATACTTCTAAAAATAGATCTTAATTAACCGCCTTGTACCCAGTCTTTTTGGCTTTCGCAATTTAAAGCTCGCAGATTCTGATCCACCAGATTCGCCAATAAAGCCTGTCCATTATCTTTAACTTTAATCTCGGCATATTTTGCGTTGCGATAGCACGGCTCCAATCCTTCTGCAAACAGAAAGCTACTCGCTGCCGGATATAAATTGGCTAATCGATTGGAAGGATTTTTTAGAAGCAAACGCGCGGAAGTTCCCTGATGAGTTTTTAAAAGATTTTCATCCATGCTAGTTTGAATCACACGATGCTGATCATCTAGCTGTACATAGCTTAGAAGATGTGTCTGATCCTGAATATGCTTTTCTAAGGCTGCAATTTTCTTATCCGCTAAACTACCCTCTTCTCCACGATCCGCTTCAGCATCACCCTCGAAATGCAGCTCATAATTCAGTACCATATAATCGCCTTGCAAGATTGAGCGCGGATCGAACGGAGCAAGCTCGACGAAAATGGACTGGCTGTTCACTAAATGATGTTCATGTTTCAGGATCAATCCCACAAAGAGCAGAATACTGAATCCGGCCAGAATCAGAGGAAGAAACTTTTTCATGCAGTTTCCTCCTGACCAGGTCTAATCCTTACCTGCTTTAAGCCATAGACCATGCACCAAACCATAAGACCTGAGATGAAAATCGTTAGGCTCTTTACCAGGAAACTCAGCCCCAGATTGTAATACAGCATCCATAACCAGAAGATCAGCAATAAAATCGACAGAGCTTGCATCAGTCGTTGCTGATAGACTACAGCCCAGGCCATGAGCAGCATAATGATAAAAATTTCAAAATAGCCCAGCAGGATCAGTAATAAACCCAGAACCGGAATTAACCAGAGCCATTTTTCAGAAAATTGTTGCCAGTTTTGCCAAATAAAACTGAACAACAATAAGCTCGGAAGAATATAAAATAACAGGACTTGGTCAAAGCTGATCTGTCCAATGCTGTGCCAGTGCTCTAATCCGGTCACCGCCTGAACCACCGCTGAACCTGTCAGCATGGCAATCATCCAGAGAAAGATACTTTTCTGATAATGCGAAGATTGCCAATAACGCGCTGTTAGGAATATTCCGATGAAAATGACATAGTTCAAGCTGAGTATGATACTGATCACCATGTCATCATGTTTAAAAGAATTCTCTAAGACCAGAACCACGATTGCTAATGCATGCGTCATCAGCAGCTGTAGGGTCAAAATAGACCAGTGCATCCGTTTGATGGTAGTAAGCCCCAGCATTAATAATTGCAGCAGCCAGACTACAACTATACTGTCGGTCAGCAGTTCTGTATGAATTAAAACTGCTGCCTGACCACAGATCCACAAGCAATAGGCAAACTGGTGCATAAAAACTGAAGCCTGCTGACCCAGCAGTTTCCAGGCGATGCCTATAAAAATGATCCCCATTAAAATCGAAAATGCTTCCCAGTAAGTCAGTAACAGGACTGCAAGAATAATCCCCGAAATCCAGGCACCGAGTGCCAGAGGAATCACAGAAAATTTGGTTTGTGGAAAAATTCTATTTAAAGCAAAACTAATTAAGGCAAACCAGCCAAAAATCAGCACAGCTAGCACAAATAGTCCAGTAGCTGAATTGGTCAGTTGATTTTCAACCAGTTCAAATACCCATAAGCTCACACTGGCAGCCAAACCTGCAATGAGAAGAATGACTTCTAGCGCCTGATGTTTCCTATAAAAATAAAATGCGGCACCTGTCGGTAAAACAACTGAAGAAGCTAAATAGATCAGCTTAGAGTGATGAATAAACTGCATCATGCTGCTGATCGAAATCACGATCACAAATGCGATAAACAGAAAACGTAGCAGCGCGTAATAGCGCATGGCATACGCAAAGCTAAGTGCTGTCAGCAAATTTAGACCGAGCAAATACAACCCTTCTGCTCTTCCCATCCAGAAGCTCTGTTTAAAATACAGATACAACGTCAGCTGGCTCACTACGCAAAGCATGACAAAAATGCCAATATTGGAGCGATAGAGCCATGGTAAGAGCAAGGCTGACCAGAGCAAAAATAACAGATAACTATCTGCGCCAGTTTGATAAATCTGCCCAATCATTGCCAGACTTAAACCCAGCATGAGACCAGATACTGTATCCAGACTCTGTCTCACCCATTCCTGCTGGTCGAAGTAAATACTTGCTGTTGCACTACAGAGTAAAATCAGCATCGGGATTGCCAGCTGAACCGGATCCGGCAGCATCCACCAGTTCGCTGCCATTAAATACAGCAAACTGACCGTGATGAGTGCCAAGCCCAAGATTTTTAAATAACGTAGTACTTCTACATTGCAGAACAGCAAGGGCGAAAATTGATTATTTCGGATCAGCTCAGTTTTATGCATTGTTAGAATGATTGAAGGATTTCTAATCTTCCTCACACCATAGCATGTTTCCAGTATTTTGCTAAAAACCTGGGTAATTCAGATTATCTGTTTTGTTTATCTAAAATTCTGCAAATTACTTTCCATTTCAACCATCCCATCTTTTTAAAATCAGGACTATAATGTTCTTACATCGCTTCAGGGCGGGGTGTGATTCCCCACCGGTGGTAATTTCAGCTTTTTATAATTAGGCTTGAATTAGCCCACGAGCGGTCAATTTCGATTGATCTGCAGATCTGGTGCAAATCCAGAGCCGACGGTATAGTCCGGATGAAAGAAGACGAAAGCAGCACCAAGGCTGTATGCCGTGCATACACCTGTTTTTGCTATAAGCCTATTTTCACTCAGTCCTGAAATGTTCAATCATATTTTTAGTTTAGGTGAGCATTTCAATGTCAAGTTTGATTCAACCCGAAATTTTCTTTTCTGCTTTAGCCCCTGCTGAACAACGTATCCTTCAGGCACTCGAAGATCTCCGCCAAGGCAAACCTGTCTTGGTCATGGATGATTTTGACCGTGAAAATGAAGCCGATCTGATTGTGGCAGCTGAAACTTTAACTATAGAAACCATGGCGCGTATGATTCGTGATGGTTCCGGCATCGTTTGCTTATGTCTGACTGATGAGCTGGCAAACCATTTAGAGTTACCACCAATGGTACAAGATAACTCTAGCCAGTTTAAAACTGCCTTTACTGTAAGTATTGAAGCAGTAGAGGGTGTAACAACCGGTGTTTCTGCCAAAGACCGCACGACTACAATTAAAACAGCGATTAAAGACGGCGCAGTTGCCAGTGATCTGAATCGTCCTGGTCATGTATTCCCATTACGCGCCCGTGAAGGTGGTGTCTTAACCCGGCGTGGTCATACTGAAGGTACTATTGACCTTGCGCGTCTGGCTGGTTTAAAACCTGCCGGCGTGTTGTGTGAACTGACTAATCCGGATGGCAGCATGGCTTCTGGTATTCAAGTTCTCTCGTATGCACAGACGCATCAACTGAGCCTAATTACCATTGATGAACTGGTACAGTACCGCCAGCAACACAATATATAAGTCTATTTAAAAAGAAAATCCCGGCATTTGGTCCGGGATTTTTTGTGTCGTATATATTGATTGAATTAACTGAAGATGGAATAAATCCCATACAGTGCAACCATTAACAAGATCAAGCCACATAGCCCAAGTAAATGCGGATAAAGCTGAGACCGAGATAATCGCTGAAAACCCAGATACACCAGTGACAGGGTGAGAAAATCCAGAACAATCCAGCTAATTGTCAGAATCACCAAGCTTAAATCGAGGTTTGGGCTAATGCCTATAAATTGCGGAAAAAAGGCGGCAAAGAAAATAATATCCTTGGGATTAGAAATACCTACCAGAAAACCGGTACGAAAGCCACCCTGTACGGGCTGCAGGTTTTGTGGTCCAGTTGATCCCTGCCCTTGCCAGACTTCCCTGAAAATCTGAATTCCCAGCCAGGCAATATACAAACAGCCAAGTAGCTTAATGCCATTCAGCCAATTTTCGTTAACAACCAGAAGACCTTTTAGACTGAGAATGGATAAACCAATCAGAACCAGTGAGGCAAAGTTAGTCCCGAAAATAGTCTGCAAGGCATGCTTATAGCCGCCTTTGAGCCCAGCACTAGCGACCAGTAACATTACTGGTCCGGGCGTCGCGATCATGATTACTACGGCCAGACAATACAGCAGATATTCGGTAATATTCACCCCATTCCTCCTTGTCTAATATAGTCAGCATAAAAAAAGAGGACCTACTCGTCCTCTTCTTCCATCTGAATCAGATGCTGACTGATGCCATCTGCCCGCAGAAAAGCCAGATCATAACTGGCGGTAGCCAAGGCCAAGATCCGGCGCTCAAACTCGTCCCAGAGCGGACGCACCTGCTTATAATGGATGCCTAAACCACTATCGTCGGTAAAATGCCGATTTTTTTCACAGAGCTTTAAAGCATGATACAGCTTGCGCCCTTTAGAAGCATCATCACGCAAACGCACCCGTTTCGACAGCACAAAGGCCTGCACTTTGACAAGATCGGCATGCGGTAACAGCGGCACCAGAATCTGATCCAGCTGTGCATCCAGGCGTTGCCACACAGCTCGATGCTGCTCGGCACTATACGTATTCCAGTGAATCACTTCATGATTAAAACGGCGGCAACCACGACATACCGCATCACCAAATACGGTCGAACAACGCCCTGCACATGGGGTTAAAGACGCAATACGACGATCTGAACTCAAAACACACTCCAAAGATACTGCAACTTTCAGTATCTGCATCACTGCACAAAATCCTGGGTCGGGCATGACTATACACGCTCTCCCTCATGAATTGAAGCCTGTTAAAAGACTTGCGTTTTACTCGCTTATTCACTCGAATCAAGCTAAAATATGCGCCTTTCAAATTATCATGCTACGTTGGAGTATTCCATGAACGCTACTGTAGAACAGCTTGCACCTGTAGAACAGCAAGCGACGACTGGTTGGGTTGTTGCCGCACTTTATCAATTCAAAGAAGTTCAAGATCCTGCCGATCTTCAGCAACGTCTTCTGGACCTGGTAAAATCCATCAACCTTTGCGGTACTCTAATTGTGGCAGGTGAAGGCATTAACGGTACGGTTGCAGGCGACCGTGCATCGATTGATCAAATTCACCAGTTCCTTCTGAATGAAGGTTTTAACGAAATGGAATACAAAGAATCTGACAGTTCTGAAAAACCATTCCGTAAAATGAAAATTAAATTAAAAAAAGAAATCGTGACTTTAGGCGTGGAAGTGAAACCGCGTGATTTAGTCGGTCACTATCTTGATCCAAAAGAATGGAACGAACTGATTGCACGTGATGACGTGATTCTGGTTGATACCCGTAACGATTACGAATACAAAGCAGGTACGTTCAAAGGCGCGATTGATCCGAAAACTGAAAGCTTCCGCGAATTCCCTGAATACGTGAAAAATAATCTGGAACAGCACAAAGACAAGAAAATTGCCATGTTCTGTACTGGCGGTATTCGTTGTGAAAAATCCACTTCACTTCTTCTACAAGAAGGTTTTACCGAAGTGTATCACCTGAAAGGCGGCATTCTAAAATACCTGGAAGAAACCCCGGCTGAAGAAAGCATGTGGGAAGGTGAATGCTTCGTGTTTGATAGTCGTACTGCCGTAACGCACGGTGTTGAAGAAGGCCAAAATACCAAGTGTCATGCGTGTGGCTGGCCTTTACTTCCAGAAGAAGTTGCCCTCCCAAGTTATGAACATGGTGTCTCTTGTGTGTACTGTATTGACAAAACCTCGGAGAAACAAAAAGAAGGTTTCCGTATGCGTCAATCACAAATTTTAGCAGCAAAACGCAAACGCCTCTAATTTGGCCTTTTGTAATGAAATATATAAAAACCCTCTTCGGAGGGTTTTTTGTTTACATAAAAATCACAACAGCAATAAAACTCTTACCAATTCCTTACCAAGAACCTCATTTTTTTCCAAACAAGATTGTTAGTCTAATGATACGGTGATTTACAAGCTAAGTCTTTCATTATTAACTGAAATTTTTAAGTGAAAAGGAATATAAAATGGCAGGCTCACTTGCTCGAGATTCAGACAATCTGGTTCAATTTCAACCAAAAGAAAATATAAAGTTGCAACGGCTTCATCAAATTTCTGAAGAGCTTGAACAGCAATCACATCTGTTCGTCGTTATCTTGGGAACCGTTATTGGCGCGATCTTGGCGCTTTTCATTGGTTACCATATCAATACCAGCATCATGCATTTTATCCTGCTAAGTATTTTGCCGATCTGCTTGGCCTATTTCTTACGTAAAGTTTATATTTATACCCTGACGCATAGCTAATTCTGCCTGATCATTTATATTCCAAGACTTTACCGCACAAAAAATACTGCTTAGGATACAGGCAGTATTTTTTATTTTGCCAATCATATGAATCTGACCGAATGGATTATTTCCGTTATGGAGCAACTGGGCTACTGGGGCATTGCCCTGCTCATGTTCCTGGATAATGTCTTCCCGCCAATCCCTTCCGAAATTATTATGCCTTCCGCGGGCTATTCAGCCTCTCAGGGCGAGTTAATACTCGTCGGGGTGATCATGTCCGGTTGTATCGGCTCCCTGCTGGCAGCCGCCTTACTGTACTGGATTGGCTATAAATTTAACCATGATTCTATTTTTAAATTTGTCGATCGTTATGGCAAATATTTATTTATTAAATCAGAGGATGTGAAAAAATCACTGAGCTGGTTTGAGCATTATGGTCACCGCATTGTGTTCTTTGGTCGCATGATTCCTGCGGTTCGCTCGCTGATCAGCATTCCTGCCGGCATGAGTCATATGCCCTTCTGGAAATTTATGTTCTATAGCACACTTGGAACCATCATCTGGACTACGTTTCTGGCTTGTGTCGGATTTTATTTTGGCGAAAACCAGCAGTTGATGCAGCAAATTTTTAGTAAAGTCAGTTATGTGATTATTGCCATTGTTGCGGTAATTATTATCTGGATTTTCTACCGTAGACAGCAGCGTAAAAATCGTCCATCCTGAGGAAGATCCCTTAAGGAGATTAAAACGATGTCGCATTATCTTAAATATTTTGCCACCGTTTATCTGACCTTGGTTCTATTGGTAGGCATACTCATCTATGTATTCAATCTGGGTGCCATTCTGCTGATTCCTGCCCTGATTGCTTCCGCCTTTCTCAGTGCCCGATACTTTGTTAAGAAAGAACTTCGTTTGCCGACTCAGGAAGAGAAAAGCAAACTGGTCTGGGGCTCCACCATCATTGCCATGACATTCGGGTTTATCTTTTTAGTTGTGGTCATCTGGATGAACCCGCAGACAGATGAAATTTATAGAACCATCACCTATACAGGAAGAGGAACAAATTCATTTCTGGTGGCTGCCAGCATTGCCTTACATGCCTTACTGTTCCATATCGCCTACAATGCTTATGCGCGCTACAGTCTGGCGAAGCGTACAGGCATGGAAAGAAAATAGGATCGAGTAAATCTCAAAGATGCAAAAAGGCCAAAGCTAAAAAAAGCACCCTGCGGTGCTTTTTTTATGAATTATTCTGGAGTGTGATACATCAGATACAATTCATTTAAGTTTTCTGGAATTTCTTCTGCAAGCTCGTCCATTAACTGACCATTGCGACGGAAAGTTTCCATTTGTGGATCTTCATCATCGATGCCACTGAAGACCATGATTGGCAGGGTTAAATCCACCAGTTGTTCTTCAAATTCTTCAGTAAACCAAGCGTCTTCGTTTAGGAACATGGCGTCTACAAAGCCCACACTCCAGTCACCCAAGCTTGATTCAGTATCTGCTTCTTCAATTTCAAACGGGAACGTAATCCCTTCTTCATTGGCTAAGCTTTGACGAATAGACTCTAACCATGCTTGCACCTGAGTGATGATTTCTGCAGGCACTTTCTTTTGATTGCTATCAAAAAGTTCGTCTAACCATTTGTCGAATTTTGGGCCTACTGCAATAGCACATAAGAAACCATGGGTTGCCGCGAAATCTAGACCATGTTCATTTTGGTCACCATCTAGATATTCACTCAACAGGTCTAAATCTAAAGCACTCATCTAACATCCAAACTTAGAAAACCGAAAGGTTTAGCATAGCATTTATTCAGGCTATGCTAAATCCGAATTCATTAATCTTCGTCATCAAAATCGTCGTCATCGTCGAAGTCATAGTCAAAATCTTTGAGTTCGCGCTCTAAACGACGTTGGGTCAGCAGATCATCGATCAGACGACGTTTTTCCAACGACTCTTTAGCACTGAGCTTGCTAGAAGCCTCATCGAAATTAACATCATCTTCACCGAAGTTATCATCTAGTTCAAAATCTGTAGAAGACACTAAAACTTCCTCATGAGTGAAAAATGTAAAAGGATTTAAGCGCTATTTATCGTGCCTAAAATAACAAGTCAAGTTTTATTTGGATTTTCGTATTTTTAATTTGTAATTAGGGGTTTTTTCTGTCTCAATTGTGTGCCATGATATAATCCACCCTGCGTGCTTATGTTTTTTGATTCTCCTTTTTGAGTCATAAACAGACACGCATGGGATGAACTTGAAAACAACAAATTCACCCCCATCTTAAATTACTGAATTTCATTTTAAATATTTTATCAGACAGCTTTCATGCTGAATTCCCTGATGAAATATGTAGGCTATTCACTAAATTTAACGAGCTTAAATCGTGCAGCATTGTACGGTTTTTTACTGCCACAGATTCAACGAAGAGTAAGCAAAAGATGAGCGATATGACTTCCCCTACTTCTCAAGTAGCGGCTCTGATTAGCCGAGGCAAAGAACAAGGTTATTTAACCTTCGCTGAGGTTAACGATCATCTGCCGGACTCCATCACAGAAAGCGAGCAGATTGAAGACATCATTCAGATGCTGAATGATGTCGGTATTCCGGTACATGATCGCGCGCCTGAATCTGATGATACGATGTTCGAAGATACTGCAGAAGCGGCGGATGAAGTTGCAGAAGAAGAAGCTGCAGCCGTACTTGCCTCGGTAGAAAACGAGCCAGGTCGTACCACTGACCCTGTACGTATGTATATGCGTGAGATGGGTACAGTAGAACTTCTGACTCGTGAAGGCGAAATCAGCATCGCAAAACGCATCGAAGAAGGTATTCGTGATGTTTTGCACTCGATTGCTTACTGGCCGAATGCGGTAGAAGTGGTACTGCAAGAATACAAAGATTATGAAGCGGGTGAACGCCGTCTTGCTGACCTTTTATCAGGTTATTTAGATCCTGAATCAGATGAAGAAATTCCTGAAGTTCTAGAAGAAGAAGCGGTTCTTGCTGAAGATGAGACTGACTCGAAAAAATCGACCAAAGATGTAAAACTGGACGATGATGAAGAGGAAGAAGAAGCAGATTCTGATGATGAATCAGAAGCAGATTCTGGTCCAGATCCTGAAATTGCTAAAGCGCGTTTTACTGAACTGGAAAATGCGTGGCTGAATACCAAAGCAACTATTGAAAAACATGGTCGTGACAGCAAACAGGCTGAAGAAGCTTTGCAGGCACTTGCAACTGTATTCATGATGTTCAAATTTACCCCGCGTCTATTTGATATCATTTCTGAAATGATTCGTGGTACCCATGATCAAATTCGTGGTGCAGAACGTGAAGTGATGCGTTATGCAGTACGTCGTGGCCGTATGGATCGCACCCAGTTCCGTACCAGCTTCCCGGGCCAAGAATCGAATCCAGCCTGGTTAGATGAGCAGATCGCAAAAACACCTGCAGACCAGAAAGCTTATCTGGAAAAAGTACGTCCAGACGTATTGGCCTTCCAGCAAAAAATTGCCGATATCGAGAAAGAGCTTGGCCTTGATGTAAAAGGCATTAAAGACATTGCCAAACGTATGGCCGTCGGTGAAGCCAAAGCACGTCGTGCCAAGAAAGAAATGGTTGAAGCGAACTTGCGTCTGGTCATTTCGATTGCGAAGAAATATACCAACCGTGGCTTGCAATTCCTGGATCTGATTCAGGAAGGTAACATCGGTCTGATGAAAGCCGTAGACAAGTTTGAATACCGTCGTGGTTATAAATTCTCGACTTATGCGACTTGGTGGATTCGTCAGGCAATCACACGTTCGATTGCGGATCAGGCACGTACCATTCGTATTCCGGTACACATGATTGAAACGATCAACAAGATCAACCGTGTATCTCGTCAGCTTCTACAGGAAATGGGGCGTGAACCGACGCCTGAAGAACTGGGCGAACGTCTGGAAATGGACGAAGTTAAAGTACGTAAAGTACTGAAAATCGCCAAAGAACCGATTTCGATGGAAACACCGATCGGTGATGATGAAGATTCGCATCTGGGTGATTTCATTGAAGACAGCAACATCACGTCACCAATTGATGCTGCAACGTCTGAAGGCCTGAAAGAAGCAACACGTGAAGTTCTGGAAAACCTGACTGAACGTGAAGCCAAAGTCCTGAAAATGCGTTTTGGTATCGACATGCCGACCGACCATACTTTGGAAGAAGTGGGCAAACAGTTTGACGTAACACGTGAACGTATTCGTCAGATTGAAGCGAAAGCGCTGCGTAAACTTCGCCATCCATCGCGTTCAGAACACTTACGTTCATTCCTTGAGAATGATTAAGATTTAACGCTTATTCTGGAGACTTGAAATTTGATCATCAGTCTCCATTTAAGTAGCCAAGACAGACCCAAACGCCTGCATGATTGCAGGCGTTTCAAATCAGGGGACTACCATGTTAGACCGTACACCATCTCGTGAACTTCAAGAACATCTTTGGGTTTTCCCTATGGATTATCCAATTAAACTGATTGGCCTTGCGGGCGATGAATTGCGTCACGCTGTCATCGACATTTTTCTGAAACATTTTCCAGATTTTGAAGGTGATAGCGTAAGTGTTACGCCATCGCGTACTGGCAAATATCATTCCATTACCGCACAACTGCGCTTTTTGGAACTGGAACAGGTTCATGCAGTATATGCAGATTTGGCCGCTTGCCCGCTGATTAAAACAGCACTGTAATCGAAAATACAAAAGACACGCTTCCGGGCGTGTTTTTTATGCCTATGCAGCGCTAAGATACCCATGAAATATTGCTGATCTCGCCCCTATTTCATGCCGAAGTCATTATAATTATGATCAGTTTTTTATAATTACCAAGGACACTCCCTGTGACTGATGTGCTGCAAAAGCCCGAGCTGATCATTCGTCAATATCACGACCTCACACCTTATGAAGATCGTTTTCTGGAAATGAAAACATTTACGGAAACCCGTGATGAACATAGCCCGGATCAATTGTGGATTTTGCAACATCAGGATGTACTGACTCAAGGTCAGGCAGGCAAACCGGAACATATTTTAATACCAAGCAATATTCCGGTGATTCAGACCGATCGTGGTGGTCAGGTGACCTGGCATGGTCCCGGTCAATTGGTGGCTTACTTCATGTTTGACTTGAATCGTCTGGGCTGGAATGTGCGCACGCTGGTGTCTTATGCTGAAAACCTGATGATCGAATTGCTAAAAAAATATGGCATTAATGCCTATGCCAAACCGGATGCCCCCGGGGTTTACGTCGCTGAACGCAAAATTGGCTCACTTGGTTTTAAAATTCGCAAAGGCCGTAGCTATCATGGTTTGTCCCTAAATCTGGATTGTGACCTAAGCGGATTCAATACCATTAACCCTTGTGGCTATGCAGGACTGGAAATGGTACGCATGAGTGATTTGCTCGAACAACCACCCCAATTCAGCCAGTTGTGCACTGAAATTATTGAAACTTTGCGTCACAGCGGGTACTTTAAGCAAGTAACTGTCGAGCAAAGATAAAGCCTTTGCATTTCAACCCCAAATAAATTAGAGTATTTACTCTAAACTAATAATATTGAGATAGGGATCATCACGTGATTGCGACTAAATCCGTAAAACCCGCTTTGCAGCTTGCCTATGTCAAATTCATGATGGATGTGATTGGCCGAGGTCTGGTCATGGCAAGTCAGGTGGATGAAGAAATCAAACAGGAAGTAGCCCATTTTCCAGAAAATTTTACTCTTTCCATGAAAGTCTTTCCGCATGGTCCGGCCTTTGTGGCGCGGGTCACTGAGGACAAACAACTGGAACTGGTCAAAAATCTGGAAAAAGCACCTGATTTGATTATTACCTTTAAACATCTGCACCATGCCTTTTTGGTGTTTTCTTTTCAGGAAAGTACTTCACAGGCTTTTGCCCATGACCGTATGATTGCTGATGGCGATATTTCCAATGCCATTCGTCTGGTACGCTGCCTGAATAAAATGGAAGCACTGATTTTGCCAAAAATGGTGGCACAACTGGCAGTTAAAGAATATCCAAGCAATCTAAGCCTAAAAGAAAAACTAAGCGAAGCGAGCAGCATTTATCTGAAAATCGCTCAATCCTATTTGAAACGGAGTGTATAACATGGCTAAACCTTATTATGAATTTTTCTGTCCGGTCAAAGTAATTGCCGGTCATGCCGCGTTAGAACATATTCCGTTTGAACTTGCGACTTTAGGGGCAAAACGTCCGCTGATCATTACCGACAAAGGTGTACGCGCCAACAATCTGCTAGCGCCAATTGAAGCCGCATTTGAAATGGCGGATGCTGCAATTGTAGCGATTTTTGATGACGTCCCACCCGACTCTAGCTTGGGTACAGTACGCAGTGCAGCAAAACTGTATCGCGAAAATCATTGTGATGCGATCATTGCTGTGGGCGGTGGTTCAGTCATTGATACCTCTAAGGCAACCAATATTCTAGTCTCTGAAGGCGGTGATGACCTGCTGAAATATTCAGGTGCTCACAACCTGCCTAAACCGCTGAAACCGTTTTTTGTGATTCCAACCACGTCTGGTACAGGTTCAGAAGTGACCATGGTCGCTGTCGTGTCGGACACTGAAAAGAACGTCAAAATGCCGTTCGCCTCTTATTATCTGATGCCGCATGCTGCAATTCTGGATCCACGCATGACCCAGACCTTGCCGCCGCATTTAACCGCCATGACCGCAATGGATGCGATGACCCATGCGGTTGAAGCTTATACCTGCATGGCAGCCAATCCAATTTCGGATGCTTATGCGACTGCAGCAGTCAAGAAGATCAGTACCCATCTATTTAATGTACTGGACAATCCTTCCGATGCACAAGGCCGTCTGGAACTGGCTCAAGCATCGACCATGGCAGGAATTGCATTTTCCAACTCGATGGTCGGCATTGTACATTCATTGGGGCACTCATTGGGTGCAGTGGTACACCTGCCGCATGGTTTATGCATGAACTTATTCCTACCTTATGTGCTGGAATATAACAAAGAGGTCAATGGCGATAAAATTGCAGATCTGCTCCTGCCTTTGGCGGGTGCCGATATTTATGCACAAACGCCAGCGCATCTACGTGCTGACAAAACTATTGCAACGATTCTAACCATGCGTGACCGGATTTACAGTCTCACCAAATTACCGCGCACATTACGTGAAACCGGTAAGATTTCTGAAGCCCAGCTCGATGAAGTGGCAGAGAAAGCCCTGAATGATGGTTCCATCATTTATAACCCGAAAGAAGCCACCCTGGAAGATTTAAAATCTATCTTAAAAAAGGCTTGGTAATTACTGAAAAATAAGCCAATATAGCCGAAATTCTAGCCTGATGTTTTTTTAAGCATCAGGCTTTTATCTTGCATAAGAAAAAATTCGATTTCTATTTTTGAATGGCACATTTTATGCAGGACAAAAGTCAAAAAAATAGCTAGCAAAAGCCGTTCTTTTCAAGTAGATTGGCGGACTTTTATAGAAAACTGTAGGGGGGATCGTTCGTCTCAAACGATCCTTATAAATATGACTGATCCTTGATCAACGATTAAGAGGATAACGCCGTTGACTAATATCTCTGGGACTCAATCGGCAGCTAAACTGCAAAAAACGCTGGGACTCTGGCACATCATTATTATTGGTTTAGCTTATATTCAACCCATGACCTTGTTCGATACATTTGGTCTGGTATCTGAAGAAAGTAACTTCCACGTTCCTACCTCTTACATTTTTGCACTGATTGCAATTTTGTTAACCTCCTTGAGCTATGGTCATATGATTCGTCGCTACCCTTCTTCGGGTTCGGCCTATACCTATGCGCAAAAATCCATCCACCCGAACGTAGGTTTCATGGTGGGTTGGTCATCCTTGCTGGATTACCTGTTATCGCCAATGGTCAATATCATCCTGGCGGTGATTTATCTGGAAGCACTTTTCCCAGACATGAACCATTGGGTTTGGGTCATTGGTTTAACCGCCTTTATGACTGCGATTAACCTTCGCGGTGCGAGATTTGTTGCCAACTTCAACAGTATGATTGTATTCGTACAATTGGGCGTCATTGCATACTTCACCTGGATGGTTTACCAACTTTTGGAAGGTGGCGTAAATGCAGATGGCACACTGGTCGATGCAAAGTATCAACTGTGGAGTTTAGAGCCATTCTGGAATGAGTTTACTTCTGTTGCTGCCCTGATTACCGGTGCAACCTTACTGTGCTTCTCATTCACAGGTTTTGACTCTTTGAGTTCTCTGGCTGAAGAAACCAAAGATACTGAGAAAACCTTACCTAAAGCGATTTTCTTGACTGCATTATTGGCAGGTATCATCTTCATCATCAGTACTTACTTCATGCAGATCTTCTTCCCGAATGATCCAAAAACTTACTTTGAAGATATCGCTGCAACACAGCCGGATATTTTACAAGCTGTCGGTGGCGTGGCGTTTAAAACAGTCGTACTTTACTTCGCAATTGTGACAGTCATGGCTTCTGGTATTTCAGCACATGCGGGTGTATCTCGTCTGATGTACGTGATGGGTCGTGATGGCGTAATCAACAAGAAGATCTTCGGTCATATTAGTCCGAAAAACTACACACCTTCATACAACATCCTGATCGCTGGTGCAGTGGCTTTAACCGCTGGCTTTATGGATCTTGATTTTGTGGTGTCATTGATCAGCTTTGGTGCCTTAACGGCATTCAGTTTCGTCAACTTATCGGTGATTTCACGTTATGCATTACGTGATGGTCGTACCAAGAGTGCCAAAGAGATCATGAACTTTGTCGTGGTTCCTTTACTTGGCTTCATTTCAGTCTTTGCATTGTGGTTAGAAGTCGATGAAGCTTCGCTTAAATACGGTCTGATCTGGGCATTTGGCGGTATCTTGTACTTAGGTTATAAAACCAAAGGCTTCAAGCACCCTGCTCCTCAGCACAATGAATTTGACGATAAATAATATCGTTTTGCTTCAAATAAAAAAGGCGCTTCATGCGCCTTTTTTATGTCTGTCATGTTTTGATTTTACTAATGCAGATAGCAATCAAAACCCATCTGGGTATTGACCCGATTATTTTCATAACCCAGTTTCTCAATAAACAGACTGCGATTAGACAATAACTTTTGCTCTTCCGGACCTAAACGGGCTTTATTCTTGACGGCCAGTTGATACATTTCATCCACGACATCTTGAAAAATATCACAGACTTCCTCACGCTTGGCAGGCTTTAATTTACGCCCCCGCCAAGTCCATTGAAAATCATCTGAATTCAGGCTCTGCCCCCATTTTTCAATACGCGTATCTAAGCGTTTCTGCATGTTGAGCAAACCCTGCTGTATTTCCGCTTGAGTAATGGGTTGAACTTCCTTTGTTGCCGATGTGGCGGCACTGCCCTCTTCCGCACTCACGGAAGCCGCAATAGATCCAAGGCAACATGCGATGATAAGTTTTAATAGAGGCTTCAAGGCTGCACCTTTTGTTATATTTGATGAAGTTATAAATTCAAGCATACAATGAAGTGAAAAGCAGTTTATCTATTTATTACACAAAATAAAAAAGCCACCCAAAGGCAGCTTTTAGAATTACTACAAATATCAGCTTAAAGCGTTTTAAAACCCTGCTGACGCCAAGCTTCATACACAATCACTGCTGTGGCATTCGATAGGTTCAAACTTCGGGAGTTCTCTGCCATCGGTAAACGAATCCAGTGCTTTTGCGGAAACATTAGACGAACATGTTCAGGCAGACCACGAGTTTCCGGCCCCATTAACAAGGCCACAGGACGGTTTAAATCCGAAGTATGCGGTGTTTCAGAACCTTTGGTGGTCAATGGATAGATTGCATCCAGACCAATGCCTTTACTTGCCAGATCAGCCAGACAGTCTTCGATATTTTCCCAAATCTGCATATTGGCATATTCGTGATAATCCAGACCGGCACGTTTCAGTTTTTTGTCATCCAGTTCAAAACCCAGCGGCTTGACCAGATGCAACTGTGCTCCGGTATTGGCACACAGACGAATGATATTGCCTGTATTTGCAGGAATTTCAGGCTCATATAAAACAACGTGGATCACAGCTTACTCACTTAATATATTTAATTCAGACACGACATTCGTCTTGCGCTCGGGCAAAGCAGTGCTTTGCTTATCCTCTTACTTCAGGCACAGCCTTCGTCTTGCGCTCGGGCAAAGCAGTGCTTTGCTTATTCTCGCTCATGCCATTGCAATTGTTCACGTAAGCGTACAACTTCACCAATAATGGTCAAAGTCGGGGCTTGAATCTGATGTTCGGACACTTTGGATGCAATATCAGCAAGCGTTCCTACTACAACTTTCTGTTCAGGCGTCGTACCTTTAGAAACCAAGGCCACTGGCATGTCGGCTCGTTGACCATGAGCGATTAATTCTGCACAGATTTTCTCCAGTCCCACCAGCCCCATATACAGCACTAAGGTCTGGTTTTCATAGACCAACTCACTCCAAGGCAATTCTGGCGAACCTTCTTTTAAGTGACCAGTCAG
This sequence comes from Acinetobacter sp. RG5, assembly GCF_031844265.1. GTDB lineage: Bacteria > Pseudomonadota > Gammaproteobacteria > Pseudomonadales > Moraxellaceae > Acinetobacter. The sequence continues at coordinate 157,874 of NZ_JAUZUV010000002.1, forward strand.
GAAACGCACACTTTGCGCATAATCACGATGGGTTAATGGAATGCCGGCATAGGCTGAACATCCTGAAGCTGCAGTAATACCTGGAACCACCTGAAAAGTAATCCCAGCAGCAAATAGTTCTTCAATCTCTTCACCGCCACGCCCGAATATAAATGGATCACCACCTTTCAGACGGCAAACCCGCTTTCCTTCACTGGCATATTTGACCAATAAAGCATTAATCCCATCTTGCGGAACCGCATGATTGGAACGCGCCTTACCCACATAGATCTTTTCCGCATCACGACGACATAGATCCATAATTGGCGCTGAAACCAGTCGGTCGTAAATCACCACATCGGCTTGCTGCATCAAACGCAAGGCTTTTAAGGTCAACAATTCTGGATCACCCGGACCCGCACCGACCAAGTAGACTTCACCTTTTGGCTTTTGCCACTCTTGTAATGCTTGCTCGATCAGGCGATCTGCTTCAGCGATATTGTCGTTGAACACCTGTTCTTTTAGCGGACTGGCATATAAATCTTCCCAGAAAATACGGCGTTCATCTGGATTGACAATTTTAGCCTTAACCGCACTGCGCCATTTTCCTGAAAACTCGGCCAACTTGCCCATACCATGTGGAATAGTCGTTTCAAGCTGAGTTCGGATCTGCCGCGACAATACGGGCGACGTGCCATTCGATGCCACCGAAATGACCAAGGGCGAACGGTCAATAATCGCAGGCACCATAAACCGGCAATGCGGCGGATCATCAACGCTATTGACCAGGACATTTTCCGCTTCACACAGTTCAAAGACCTGACGATTGGTCTCTGCATCGTCAGTCGCTGCAATAACCAGTCGATATGGACGTAACGCAACTTCAGGATGAAAAGCCGCCTGCACATATTGTCCTTGGCTATTTTGCACAATTCTCAACAGACTCTCTTCAATTTCAGGCGCAATCACATGAATGATCGCACCTGCTTTTTGAAGTAAAAGTGCTTTACGGTATGCAATATGTCCACCACCGACAATCAGACAAGGTTGCTGTTGCAACTTTAACGAGATTGGAAAAATATCCACGAACTACCTCAAAATTATAAATCTGACTGTCTATGCAATTTTCATGCACATTTAGGGATGCTGAGATCGACAATTAGTCGATATAAGTCACACCACCCATATATGGACGTAATACTTCAGGAATCTCAATCGAGCCATCGGCACGTTGATAGTTTTCCATCACTGCAAGTAAAGTACGACCCACGGCCAGACCTGAACCATTCAAGGTATGCACAAATTCAGTTTTCTTCTGATCAGCACGGTAACGCGCTTTCATACGACGCGCCTGGAAATCCCCCATGTTTGAGCATGAAGAAATTTCACGGTAGGTATTTTGGCTTGGTACCCAGACTTCCAAGTCATAAGTCTTGGTCGCACCAAAGCCCATGTCACCACCACAAAGTAAAATTTTACGATATGGAAGTCCGAGTGCTTGCAAAATGCCTTCAGCATGGCCAGTCAATTCTTCAAGCACTTGCATCGAAGTTTCAGGTTTTACAATCTGAACCATTTCGACTTTGTCGAATTGGTGCTGACGGATCAAACCGCGGGTATCACGACCATAAGAACCTGCTTCACTACGGAAACATGGTGTATGCGCTGCATATTTCAATGGCAGACGGTCTGCATCAATAATTTCATCACGTACGAAATTCGTCACTGGCACTTCAGCAGTTGGAATCAGATAAAACTCTTTTTCGCCCTGCAGCCTAAACAGATCTTCTTCAAATTTAGGCAGCTGACCAGTCCCACGCAATGAATCTGCATTGACCAGATAAGGCACATAGGCTTCGGTATAACCATTTTGATCAGTATGCGTATTTAGCATGAACTGGGTAATGGCACGTTGTAAACGTGCTAATGAACCTTTTAGTACACTAAAACGTGAACCGGTTAATTTGGTCGCGGTTTCAAATTCCAGACCGCCCATCATTTCGCCTAGATCCGTATGATCTTTGATTTCGAAATCAAATTCACGCGGTGTACCCCATTTCAGGATTTCCACGTTATCACTTTCGTCTTTACCTTCAGGCACAGCTTCATCGGGCAAGTTTGGAATAGACAGTAATTTTTCTTCAAGCTCAGCTTGCAGTTCAGCCAGTGCTGCTTCAGCCGCTTTGATTTCATCACCAATCGCAGACATGCGTGTCATGATTTCAGATGCGTCGCCACCTGCTTTTTTAATTTGACCGACTTGTTTGGCACCGGCATTACGTTCAGCTTGCAGGGTTTCTGTCTTGGACTGAATCTCTTTACGGCGTGCTTCTAGGGATGCCCACTCTTCAACATTGAGTTGAACACCACGTTTTGCCAAGGCTACATTTACAGCCTCAATATTATTTCTGAGTAATTTCAGGTCGATCATAATCAATCTTTGCAGAAGAAAAAAAACTGGCTATAGTGTAAGCTCTTAACGTCAAAAAATACAGTGACCATGACCCTGGCTGCGTCCTATTAGCACAATATTTAGGAAGCTTCTTACTGCAAAATGGCTAAATATTCAGGCTGAATCACTTCATTTAAATCCGCATAGGACACTTTTAATTCAGGCATTCCTGCTGCTGCCGGAGCTAGTTCGCCTGCCGGATACACCATCACCAGACCTGTTGTATCAAAATAATAGTTATCACTCAATTTTAACTGCTGTTGTTGAATCCCTTGCGTATTCAGCCATTGAGTATTAGCCTGATACATTGCATTCAGCAGTTTCTGCTCACCGCCATTTAATAATAGTTGAGAGAGGGCCAAACGTTTTTTCTGTTTTAGATCAAAATTGATATATTCCACATGTTTCAGAGAAGCATTTTTATTCCTTGCCAGATTGGAACTTTTTAAGGCAAAAGTCGCCAGATAAGCACGCTGATCGACAAATTCCACCTTGATAAAGCGCTGATCCAGATAATGCGGCTCATCAGCTTTTTTAGGATTTTTCTGGGTGAATTTGGTGAATGCAACAGGTTCAGTATGCTGAATACGCTCAATAAAATATTGATTAATCCAGTCAATATTGCTGTCCACCGTCTGTAGATCAAAGCGTACACAACCTTCTATTTCACACACCACTTTGGCTGCCCCTTTAATTGGAACGGTTTTGGCTTCAATTTGCACAACCCGATCTGTTTGCGCGAGCGTTGCCACTGAGCTGGAGTGAGGCTGACAACCCATCATACCCACAGTGAGTAACAAGACAGCGTAAATTTCAGCAGTTTTCAATAGATTAATTTTCATCCTGAGCTCCCAAAATTTTACAATTTCATTGACTCGACTTTTATTTATTCTAAGATGCTCTCCTGTTTAGATATAGCTGAACCTTGTAGCCTGTCCAAAATAATCCTGATGATCGGCAATAAAAAAGCAACCTCGAAAGGTTGCTTTTTTATTTGGTTCATATTGATGCTTATTGATCAATAATGTCCGTACCTTTTGGTGGAGTAAAGTTAAAGGTAGAGGCTGGAATACTGCTATTTACTTTTACATTACTGAATTTGATATTGGTGGTTTGTCCCAATGAATCCTGCAAGATCATCAAGCTTGGTGCTTTGTTCGCGCCAAAGCTAATGGTCAGGCTTTCAAACACACCATCGGTATTTTTAGGATACAGCGTGTAATAGGTTTTGCCTTTATTTGGCTGAGTCACCCGGTAAGACTGCATAATCTGGCTGGTGTTTCCTGACAGCAATAACGCCGGCGTATTGGCAACCTGCTCATCTAAGCTTTGACGAACGGCTTGCTGCAAGTCCGGATCATAAATCCATACGGTTTTACCCGTGGTTGCAATGACTTGCTTCGACGGTGCGGTCGTTTCCCAATAGAATTTACCCGGACGCGCGACTTTCATCACCCCTTTAAAGGTTTGATTCATATGTTGTGCAGTCAAACCTTTTTTCTGGGTCGCTCTCGGATTGGTGACCTTAGTGCTTTGTTCGAAATTTGCCGTCATGCTACGCACATGATTGAGCTGCTTGACCAGACTGGCTGTTGCCTGTTGCTCCGAAGCTGCCACAGGTGCAGCAAACACGGTTGTACTCATCACCGGTGCTAAAGTCACTGCACCCAGAGCCATAGCACAGACGGTTTTACGAAGCATATTCATAATTTCACCTTTATATTTTGCGTGATCGCAATTTATTTGATAGTTCATCTTAAACGAAAATTAAAAGCTAAAATGATAGAAAATAAGAACTTTTGTATTGTTATTAATTCGAAACCGGTTTTTTTGTTCATCATCATGAAGATTTCAGGACAATTTTTACATTATGGAATGTCGCTTAATCTAAGCATTAATTTTCAGGCATAAAAAAACCCACAATAACTGTGGGCTTTTTTCTATCTCAGCGAATTACGCGTCAACAGATACGTAGCGACGGCCGAATTGACCTTTCACTTCGAATTTTACTACGCCATCAGCAGTAGCAAATAATGTATGGTCACGACCCATACCAACGTTTTGACCAGCGTGGAATTCAGTACCACGTTGACGAACGATGATGTTACCTGCAGTTACAGTTTGACCACCGTAAACTTTAACACCTAACATCTTAGGATTCGAATCACGACCGTTCTTAGTCGAACCACCGGCTTTTTTAGTTGCCATGTCTATTTACTCCTCGTAATTAGCCTGAAATAGCTGTAATTTTCAACTCAGTGAACCATTGACGGTGACCTTGTTGTTTACGGTAGTGTTTACGACGACGCATTTTGATGATGCGGATTTTGTCGTGACGACCATGGCTAACTACTTCAGCAGTTACAGTAGCACCAGCAACAACTGGAGCACCGATTTGAATGCTTTCACCGTTAACAAGCATCAATACGTCATCAAACGTAATAGTCGCGCCAGTTTCAGCTTTCAATAATTCTACTTTAAGGGTTTCACCCTCAACTACACGGTGCTGTTTACCACCGCTTTGGATTACTGCGTACATAATGTACTCCAAACAAGCCCGTGCCGTCGTGCCGATAAAGGAATATATCGAACTTAAGACGTACGCCACTGGGGGGATATCTAAGGGCGAGGATTTTAAGGGATATTCAAAAAAACAACAAGCCATTTTACTGAAATAATAATGAGCAGGATGCGCTAATTATTTAACTATTAAATAATTTCTATCAAATCAAATACTCAAGATATATTCAGCAACAAAATAATACAGCAGAAATCCGGCCAGTTTGATTAATATACTCAGCCTGACGAATAGGGCCACGCCCCTGACCTTTCCTGATTTTTTATGGCTCAAAATATGGATCGAATCTACATAAGATCTATAAAAAGCTGATTTTTAGTGGAGTTTATGCATTTCTTAGGTTTCACTCATGTTATAAATTGTTAAACTACGCCCAGCGATTTACCAGACTAGAGGTTTTCTTTCACATGACCATCGACTTTAAGCAAGACATTCTCGCGCCTGTTGCTAACGACTTTGCTGCGATGGACACATTCATTAATGAAGGAATTACCTCAAAAGTTGCATTAGTGATGGCTGTCAGCAAACATGTGGTAGAAGCGGGTGGCAAACGTATGCGCCCGATTATGTGCCTTTTGGCCGCCAAGGCGTGTGGTGCTGAAAATTTAGAACCGCACCGCAAACTGGCTGCAATCATTGAGATGCTGCATACCGCAACACTGGTGCATGATGATGTGGTGGATGAGTCTGCCCTGCGCCGTGGCCGCCCGACGGCCAATGCGACCTGGAATAACCAGACTGCGGTTTTAGTCGGTGACTTTCTGATTTCACGTGCTTTTGATTTGCTGGTCGATCTGAACAACATGGTGTTGCTCAAAGATTTTTCGACCGGTACCTGTGAAATTGCTGAAGGTGAAGTGCTGCAACTACAATCCCAGCATCAACCGGAAACCACTGAAGCGACTTATTTGAATATTATTCATGGCAAAACTTCGCGCCTGTTTGAACTGGCCACCGAAGGTGCTGCCATTTTGTCGGATAAAGATGAATTCCGTCAGCCTTTAAAAACCTTTGCCGGACATTTCGGCAATGCTTTCCAGATTATTGATGACATTTTAGATTACACCTCCGATGCGGACACGCTCGGCAAAAATATTGGTGATGATCTCATGGAAGGTAAACCGACCCTGCCATTGATTGCGGCACTGAAAAACACCACCGGTGAGCAACATGAAATCATCCGTCGCAGTATTGCGACTGGCGGTACGGAACATCTGGAACAGGTCATTCAAATTGTCAATGAATCTGGTGCGCTGGATTATTGCCGTCAACGTGCTACAGAAGAAACTGAAATTGCAATTGATGCCTTACAGGCATTACCTGACTCCGAATATCGTCAGGCCCTGATTAATCTGGCCAAACTGGCCCTACACCGAATTCAGTAACTTTTAAACTCGCCTATGCATATTAATTTTCTAGATCTTTTTCAAAACATGCAACACCAGCTTGAACAACCTCGGGCGGTGCTGGATGAAAATCTTCTGATTGAACTGGTTGAAAGAATCAGACCTGAAGACAGCAGAAATACCGAAGAGATCGAAGCGAAATTCAATGCATTTATCCGGGCTTTATTACTCACCCCGAATGCGGTTGCCACGCTTCAAACCTTTACCCTGCGGATCATTAACCGCTATAAACAGACCGGTCTGTTTTCCGATACCGGTATTTTGTCTCTGGATGGGTTCTGGAACCAGCTGAATCAGCGCCTTGGCGCACATGTCTTACCGCTGATTCCCGACCATCAGCAACTCCAGGAATTATTCCGCAAGGTTTTTTATCAGCGTACCGATAAATACTGGCTGGATTATTTTGATGAAGATGACTGGCAACGTTTATTTTCAGTCCTGAATCAGGGACATTCCAATCAGCCTGAAAAAACCCGAATTAAAGACCAACTGATTAAGGCACTGACCATTTTGTCTTACCGGATCAGTGGTATTGGTCTGCACCCTGAATTTATTAATGCCCAGCCTGAACTGATGGAATATGAATCTCCCTTTCTGGTACAGAATCGTGAGATTAACGAGTTTATTCAAGAATATAAAAAACGTTACAACACGGTCACTCTAGTCGATTCGATCACGCCCCCCGATGCGTCACAAGCGCTGGTGATGCTGGAGCAATGTCATGATGTCGTGGCTAAGATTCGCCGTTCTACCAAGCGGACTGGCGTCAGTGTTAGCCTGACCTATATGCTGGCACTGCTGGAACAATGTCTGGAACGGGTCGAGATTCTGCTGAATATGGTGATGGATGACGATGATCTGCGTTATCAATCCATTGGCCTGTTTATGGCGGACATTACTGAAGCAATTTATAGTGAACGCAGTGTGCGGGCCCTGCTGGCTACCAATAGTGAACTTTTAGCTTTACAGGTAACTGAAAATGCCAGCAAGACTGGTGAACATTATGTGAGTACCGACAAGCAAGGCTTTCTGGCCATGTATAAATCGGCTGCAGGGGCTGGTGCCATCATCGCAACGATGGCCACCTTAAAAGTTCTGATGACACGCCTCACCATGGCCCCTTTGATGCAGGCCTTTAGCTATAGCATGAACTATTCACTAGGTTTTATGCTGATTCATGTGCTGCATTTTACCGTGGCAACCAAACAACCGGCGATGACTGCCGCTGCACTGGCTGCTACCGTACAGCAGCGTAAAGGCTCGAAAATGGCTCAAATTGCCGAGCTGGCTGCGCTGATTGTAAATATCATCCGCACCCAGTTTGTCGCCATTTTGGGCAATATTTCTATTGCAATTCCCGTAGCAGCATTGATTACCCTGCTGTGGGATTTTGCGCTGCATGAACCTTTAATGAATCATGCCAAGGCTGCCAAAACCCTGCATGACCTGAATCCGTTTACTTCGTTGGCAATTCCGCATGCAGCGATTGCCGGGGTATGTCTGTTCCTGTCCGGATTATTGGCCGGTTATTTTGACAATATGGCCGTTTACCGCAAAGTTGGTCCGCGCCTGAAAGCCCATGTGCGGTTATCTCAGCTGATGGGGCAAGAACGTCTTTACCGTTTTGCTGATTATATCGAACGCAATCTGGGTGCACTGGCGGGTAATTTTATTTTCGGGATCATGCTCGGCAGTATGGGTACCCTTGGTTTTATTCTCGGTCTGCCACTGGATATTCGCCATATCGCCTTTGCCTCTGCCAACTTTATTCAGGGTCTAATTACGATCAATGGTCCCGATATCGGCTTGATCGTAGTGTCTTTTCTGGGTGTGTTACTCATTGGCCTGACCAACTTGTTTGTCAGTTTCACTCTGACGATTATTGTAGCCTTACGCGCACGCCGGGTGCGTTTTGAACAGTGGAAACCTTTGGCAAAACTGGTCATGACGCACTTCCTGACCCGACCTAGTGATTTCTTCTGGCCACCCAAGCAAAGCATTGAAATTGACGAAAATCATACATCGACAAAAACTCAAAACTGAGATAATTACACTATATTTAGCAACAAATTCCTTACGAAAAAAATGGAATTCGCATAAAATACGCACACTTGAAAAAAAGTGTACTGACAAGTACACTTTGGTCAGACAATTGACCGATCTGCGAACGGTTAAAAGAACAAGGATTTTTGGCATGCATTACTTGTTACTTTTTGTCGGTATTTTATTTTTAATTTTCAGTGTGTTCATCCTGAATATTCCCGCTTTAAACGAGCTCGACTTGCAAGCTGTGGAATGGATGAGTCTGTATCGCACCGAGTTTTGGAATCAAATTACTCAGTCCTTATCCTTAATAGGTGGCATGCCATTTGTATTATTTTTATCCACGCTATGGTGTATTGCATTGCTGTGGTATAAAAAGTATACAAACGCAATTTTTATATGTATCGGAATTATCGGAGGAATTCTCCTAGCTTGGCTGTTGAAATTTGCAATTGCCCGACCCCGACCACCAGAATCCTTGCATCTGGTTGAAAGCTTTGGAAGTTCCTTTCCAAGTGCCCATAGTCTATATGCGGCCTGTCTGGCGTGTCTGGCAATTTACATCCATCGGCAACATTCCCGTTATACCCTCACTGTGATTGGTGCAGTGGTATGGATGTTGATGATGGGGATCTCAAGAGTTTATCTGGGTGTACATTTTCCTTCAGATGTCATATCCGGCTGGAGTATCAGTTTTATTTGGATTTCGTTGTGGTATATGGTCTGGATCAGATATTGCGCGGCTCACAAATAAGAAAATTTAGATATAAATCTAATTAGAGGTGGAATAATGATGTCTGCAAAGCTTTGGGCACCTGCCCTGACTGCTTGCGCAATGGCAACAAGTCTTGCACTTGTTGGTTGTAGCAAAGATCCTAAAGAGGGCCAGCAAGCTGGTGCTCAACAACAAATGCCACCGACTGAAGTCGGTGTTCTTGTTGCACAACCGCAAAGTGTAGAGCAGTCTGTAGAGCTCTCAGGTCGTACAACAGCATTTGAAATTTCAGACGTACGTCCACAAGCCAGTGGCGTGGTGCTTAAACGCTTGTTCACGGAAGGCAGCTATGTGCGTGAAGGTCAGGCCTTATATGAAATCGATTCAAGCACCAACCGCACTACAGTAGACAATGCCCGTGCAGCGATTGCCCGTGCTGAAGCCAATCTGGGCGTATTGCGTGTGAAGGAAGGCCGTTACCGTCAACTGGTCGGTACCAATGCCATTTCCAAACAGGAATATGATGACATCGCGGCACAGGTCAAACTGGCTGAAGCTGATTTGAATGCCAATCGCGCAACTTTGCGTAATGCAGAAATCAACTTGGGCTATTCGACTGTACGCGCGCCGATTTCAGGCCAGACCAACCGTTCGTCTGTGACGGCGGGTGCTTTGGTAACAGCGAATCAGCCAGAGCCATTGGTAACGATTCAGCGTCTAGATCCCATCTATGTAGATATCAACCAGTCAAGTGCCGAGCTTTTACGTTTACGTCAACAGCTTAATCAAGGCAGCTTGAACAGCTCTAACAATACCAAAGTCAAGTTAAAGCTTGAAGATGGCAGTATCTACCCGGTTGAAGGCCGTCTTGCATTCTCTGATGCTAGCGTGAACCCGGAAACAGGTACCGTGACTTTACGTGCGGTATTCCCGAACAAAAATCATCTGCTTCTTCCAGGTATGTTTGCCACTGCGCAAATCGTACAGGGTGAAGTACCGAATGCTTTCCTGATTCCGCAAGCAGCTTTGACTCGTACCCCAACAGGTCAGGCAATGGCGATGCTGGTCGGTGCTGACAATAAAGTGACGCCACGTCCAGTGACTACCGTTGGTTCTCAAGGCAGCAACTGGATTGTGACTGAAGGTCTGAATCCAGGCGATAAAGTGATTGTAGATGGTATTGCGAAAGTAAAACCGGAACAACAGGTCGTGGCTAAACCTTACCAGCCTCAAGCTGCTGCACCACAGGGTGCTGCACAACCTGCTGCCCAACAACCAGGTGCAGCGCAAAAAGCGGATGATGCAAAAGAACAATCTGAACAAAAACCTGCTGCTAAAGCATAAGGAGTAAGGTTTATGGCTCAATTCTTTATTCATCGTCCTATCTTTGCCTGGGTGATTGCATTGGTGATTATGCTGGCGGGTATTTTGACCCTGACCAAAATGCCGATTGCCCAGTATCCAACCATTGCACCGCCTACAGTCACGATTTCTGCGACTTATCCAGGTGCATCTGCTGAAACGGTCGAAAATACTGTAACCCAGATCATCGAGCAGCAAATGAATGGTCTGGATGGACTGCGTTATATCTCATCTAACAGTGCGGGTAACGGTTCTTCGTCTATTTCCTTGAACTTTGAACAAGGTGTCGATCCTGATATCGCACAGGTTCAGGTCCAGAACAAATTACAGTCTGCGACTGCCCTGCTGCCTGAAGATGTACAGCGTCAGGGTGTGCGTGTTACCAAATCAGGCGCCAGCTTCCTGCAGGTATTGGCTTTCTATTCACCTGATGGCAGCATGACCGCCGATGATATCAAAGACTATGTAAATTCGAACATTTCTGAACCTTTAAGCCGTGTGGCTGGGGTGGGTGAAGTTCAGGTCTTTGGTGGTTCTTATGCTATGCGAATCTGGCTTGATCCAGCCAAAATGGCGAGCCTGCAAGTCACGCCAAGTGATATTGCGACTGCCATCCGTACCCAGAATGCTCAGGTCGCTGTGGGTCAACTCGGTGGTGCACCCGCTGTTGAAGGACAAGTCCTGAATGCGACTGTCACTGCACAAAGCCTGCTGCAAACTCCAGAACAGTTCAGCAATATCTTCCTGAAAAACACCACTTCGGGCGCGCAAGTCCGTCTGGGTGATGTTGCACGGGTTGAACTTGGTGCAGATAATTATCAGTTTGATTCGAAGTTTAACGGTAAACCAGCTGGTGGTGTGGCAATTAAACTTGCCACTGGTGCTAATGCGCTTGATACAGCCCAAGCAGTAGAAGAACGCTTAGAGCAGTTACGTCCGAACTATCCGCAAGGCATGGTCGACCAACTGGCTTTTGACACCACGCCATTTATTGAACTGTCAATCAAGAGTGTAGTTAAAACGCTAATCGAAGCAATTATTCTGGTGTTCCTGGTCATGTTCCTGTTCCTGCAGAACTGGCGTGCTACCATTATTCCAACCATGGCAGTTCCAGTCGTGGTATTGGGTACCTTTGCCGTGATTAATGTCTTCGGCTTCTCGATTAATACCCTAACCATGTTTGCCATGGTACTGGCGATTGGTCTTCTGGTCGATGACGCGATTGTTGTGGTCGAGAACGTCGAACGGGTCATGGTGGAAGAGCATCTGGATCCGGTTTCTGCAACTGAAAAGTCGATGAAACAGATTTCTGGTGCACTGATTGGTATTACCTCGGTGCTATCGGCAGTATTCGTTCCAATGGCTTTCTTCGGTGGAACCACCGGGGTTATTTATCGTCAGTTCTCGATTACGCTGGTCACAGCAATGGTCTTGTCGCTGATAGTGGCATTAACCTTTACCCCTGCCCTATGTGCGACCCTGCTGAAACAGCATGATCCGAACAAGCCGCAAAGTAATGGTATATTTGCGCGTTTCTTCCGCTGGTTTAATAGCAGTTTTGACAAGGTTTCTGTGAAATATCAGGGCGGCGTCAACCGTATGACTCATAGCAAGATTTTCTCAGGCGTGGTGTATGCCGTGGTACTGGGTATTATTGTGCTGTTATTCCAGAAACTGCCTTCTTCGTTCTTACCGGATGAAGACCAGGGCGTGGTCATGACGCTGGTTCAGTTACCGCCAAATGCAACCTTGGAACGTACCGACAAAGTGGTCAGCACCATGACCAACTATTTCTTGGAAAACGAGAAAGAGCATGTCGAGTCCGTGTTTAGTGTGGCAGGTTTCTCCTTCACGGGTGTGGGACAAAACGCAGGTCTGGCATTTATTAAACTGAAAGACTGGTCAGAGCGTAACAGTCCGGAAGCTCAAGTCGGTGCCATTATTCAACGTGGTATGGCGCTGAACATGATTGTCAAAGATGCGTCTTACATCATGCCACTGCAATTACCTGCAATGCCTGAACTGGGTGTGTCGGCTGGCTTTAACTTACAGCTCAAAGCTGCAAGTGGTCAAAGTCATGACCAGCTCCTGGCAGCACGTAATACGATTCTCGGTCTAGCAGCACAAGACTCGCGTCTGGCTGGTGTACGTCCGAATGGTCAGGAAGATAATCCACAGTACCGTGTCATTGTCGATCATGCACAAGCCGGTGCATTGGGCGTGAGTGTTGCTGAAATTAACAGTACCATGGGTATTGCTTGGGGCGGTTCGTATATCAATGACTTCATTGATCGCGGTCGTGTCAAGAAAGTCTATGTTCAGGGTGAAGCTGGCTCGCGTATGATGCCGGAAGATCTGGACCAATGGTATGTGCGTAATAATCGCGGTGAAATGGTGCCATTCTCGGCGTTTGCCACAGGCGAATGGACCTACGGTTCTCCACGTCTTGAGCGTTATAACGGCGTATCGTCCATGAACATTCAGGGTACACCTGCTCCGGGTATCAGCTCGGGTGATGCAATGGTGGCCATGGAAGAAATTGTAGCGAAGTTACCAGAAATGGGCTTGCAAGGTTTCGACTTCGAATGGACAGGTCTGTCTTTAGAAGAGCGTGAATCTGGTGCACAGGCGCCGTTCCTGTATGCCTTGTCACTGCTGATCGTCTTCCTGTGTCTGGCAGCCCTATATGAAAGCTGGTCGATTCCATTCTCGGTTCTACTGGTGGTCCCATTGGGTATTGTCGGTGCATTATTACTCACCTTTGGTGGAATGGTATTACTGCAAAATCCGAACCTGTCGAATAACATTTACTTCCAGGTGGCGATTATTGCCGTGATTGGTCTTTCTGCGAAAAATGCGATCTTGATTGTCGAGTTTGCGAAAGAATTGCAGGAACAAGGTGAAGAGTTATTTGAAGCAACCTTGCATGCGGCAAAAATGCGTTTACGTCCAATTATCATGACCACGTTGGCCTTTGGTTTTGGTGTATTACCGCTTGCTCTGGCTTCAGGTGCAGGTGCAGGTAGCCAGCATTCAGTCGGTTATGGTGTACTCGGCGGCGTGATCAGCTCGACCTTGTTAGGTATCTTCTTTATCCCGGTATTCTACGTGTGGATTCGAAGTGTCTTTAAATACAAACCAAAACAACAAAATCAGGAGTATAAGTCGTAATGCAAAATGTATGGTCTATTACAGGTCGTAGCATTGCGGTATCTGCCCTTGCGCTTGCTTTGACGGCCTGTCAAAGCATGCGCAGTCCAGAGCCGGTTGCGCAGGCAGATATCCCGAGCAGCTATACCAATGCGTCTGGTACTTCTGTAGCAGAACAGGGTTATAAAAACTTTTTTGCCGATCAGCGCCTGTTACAGGTGCTGGATCTGGCATTAAACAATAACCGTGATTTGCGTATTGCTGCCCTCAATATTCAACGAGCTCAGCAACAGTATCAGATTACTGAAAACAACCAGTTACCGACGATTGGTGCCAGTGGTAGCGTATTGCGCCAGGACACCATGAATTCCCAGAATCGTGGTGCAGTGACGACTTATAATGTCGGACTGGGTGTAACTGCGTATGAACTAGATTTTTGGGGACGTGTCCGCAGCTTGCGTGACAATGCACTGGATAGTTTCCTGGCGACCCAAAGTGCGCGAGATGCGACGCAAATTGCCTTGATTGGTCAGGTGTCTCAGGCTTGGCTCAGCTATTCGTTTGCCAATGCCAATCTGGCTTTGGCTGAACAAACACTAAAAGCTCAGCTTGAATCTTTCAATCTGAACAAGAAACGTTTTGATGTCGGGATCGACAGCGAGCTTCCAGTGCGTCAGGCGCAAATCTCGGTTGAAACAGCACGTAATGATGTTGCGAATTACCGCACTCAGGTAGCACAGGCACAAAACCTGTTAAACCTGCTGGTCGGTCAGCAAGTGCCTGCGAATTTATTACCAGCACAACGCGTAACCCGCATCACTTCAAATACTGCATTGGGTTCAGGCTTGCCAAGTGATCTATTAATTAACCGTCCAGATGTCCGTGCAGCAGAGTATCGTCTGTCTGCGGCGGGTGCCAATATTGCCGCAGCACGTGCACGTCTGTTCCCGACGATTAGTCTGACTGGTTCAGCAGGTTATGCCTCTACTGATTTAGGCGACCTGTTTAAATCAGGTAGTTTTGCCTGGTCATTTGGTCCAAGTCTGGATATTCCAATTTTTGATTGGGGTACCCGTCAGGCCAATATCCGTATTTCTGAAACCGATCAGCAAATTGCCTTGTCAGATTACGAAAAGTCGATTCAGACTGCTTTCCGTGAAGTGAATGATGCCTTGGCAGTACGTCAGAATATTGGTGATCGTCTGGCAGCTCAGCGCCGTCTGGTCGAAGCAACCAACACCACCTATCGCTTGTCTCAGGCACGTTTCCGCGCCGGGATTGACAGCTATCTGACGGTACTGGATGCACAGCGTGCGTCTTATGCAGCAGAACAAGGTTTGTTATTGCTTGAACAGGCCAATCTGAACAATCAGGTTGAAGTCTACAAAACCCTGGGGGGCGGCTTGAAAGTCAACACGACGGATACCTTGCCGAATACCCCGTCTGTGTCTGAACAGCGCCGTGCGGCAGAACAGCCAGCGCAATAAATTCTAGACAGATCAAGAAAAGCTCACTTCGGTGGGCTTTTTTTTATTGCATTTTCAAGGCAGTTTTCCTATTGTCATAGACCAGCAATTTATTTAGAAAACATGCACATGTTACTTAGCAATCTGGAATCTGTACCGGGTCATACCATTCGCCAGCAAATTGATGTGGTGTATGGCAGTACCGTACGCAGCAAACATGTCGGACGTGACTTACTGGCCGGCCTGAAAAATATTGTCGGTGGTGAGCTTACCGCCTATACCGAACTGCTGGAAGAATCCCGTCAGGAAGCCATGAACCGCATGATTGAAAAAGCCCGTAGTATGGGTGCCAATGCGATTGTCGGCATTCGTTTCTCGACCTCTAATATCGCCCAAGGTGCTTCTGAACTCTTTGTTTATGGGACAGCCGTAGTCGTTGATCCGATCATGCCGAAATTGCCCGACCCTTTTCCGCAGGCAGATTAAAGCATGGATGGTTTAATTCTCCAGATCATCATTTTTGCCATTCTGTTTAGTGTTGGTTTCGGTTTTGGACGTTATAACGAAGGTAAACATTTTCGTTATCTGGATGAACAGGAACAACGTCTGGCCTATATCCGGGTGAACAATAGCCGCTTCGTTGTGTCTGAATATTCCGGACAGATGATCAGCAGCAATGTGGTCATTTCCCATGATTATTTTAAATATGCGATTGCCAATGTGCAGAATATGCTGGGTGGCCGTCTGACCAGCTATGAAAGTGTAGTAGAACGCGCACGACGTGAAGCGATTGTACGTTTAAAACTGGAAGCCGAAAAAATTGGTGCGACTCAGATTATGGGCATTCGGCTCAGCACGACTGAACTCGGTATGCAAGGTGGCATGGTGGAAGTCTTTGCTTATGGCACTGCAATCCAACAACCCGCTCAATCCGTTTAAACATCAGTTCAGAAAAAATCTATTGAGATAATCACGCCTGCTACGCGATCCGCGCAGTCAAATGACTCAACTCGAATCAGTTCGACACCTTTAGGATGAAATGTCGTAGAGGAAATAACTCAGACCGTTGCAATCTTCTTTATTGCAAACGGTTCTGTGCTAGGATCTTGAGAAGTCAGCAAAATAAATATAAATGACATGATGCAGTTTCTTCAGTCTATAAAAACGGCACTTCAATCCCGTCTGTATTTCTTTATTATTTTCCCAGCCATCATTGGATTTTATCTGATTTTACAGACCCTTACCCCTTTGAGCTGGTCAAGCTGCCTATTGATCAGCTGGAATATCGCGATTTACGCTTATTTATTATTGACCATAAAAAAACTCTGGCGTATTGATCATGCTCATATTCTGCAACGTGCAATGCAACAAGATGCCAGCAAATGGATTATTCTGTTTTTGGTGATCATCACCCTGATCATGTGTTTTATTGCGATTATTATTGAAATTAATCATTTACCCAAAGATACTACCATCCGAACCGGTCATTTAATCTTGTCAGTTCTGACCATTATTTCAGCCTGGTTCTTGATGCATACGATTTTTGCAATTCATTATGCACATGACTTTTATCTGGCGCTCGACAGACAGCAACAAGGTGGACTGGATTTTCCCAATACCATCAGACCGACTTATCCAGACTTTCTATATTTTAGTTATATTATCGGGACTTCTGCGCAAACTGCAGATGTATCCATTACCTGTCAATCCATGCGGGTTCTCAATACCCTACATTTGCTTTTGGCCTACGGATTCAATACCACCATTCTGGCCATCAGTATTAACGTGACGGCAAACTTTATCTGTACTTAAAAAAGTTTTTTGGATAGTGGCAGTCACCCTGAAAATGGCGATCTACCACCCAATCAACTACCACTACCCGGCGTCTACCTGACCAGTTTTTAAATTAGGTCAATCACACTCTTTGATTGCTTCAAGCGGTGAGACCTTTACGCAATTCATCTTCGACGATGCTGAGTTCAATTTCACTAAATTTACGAATCTCACCTTCAGCATGCTTTTCTAGCATGCCACCCAGCAAAGGTACTTTAACTTTGACTGTCCAGTTTAACTGAAACTGGATCTGGTCTTCATCTCCCGTGACTGCACGCTGACAGATGGCCTCGATCGGCAAGTTCGCACCGAGTTGTACCGTCGAAGTCATTTCATTCAGATCGCTGACATCGGTACGCTGCAAACGGAATGCATCTTTGAGTAATTTTTTTGCGATATCCGGAATATTAACATCCAGATTATAAGCGCGTTTCAGGGTATACATATGCCCCTGCTTTTTCGAAACCAGGATTTCCAAGTTTTGCGCAGGAATTCGATGGCAAACTGCCTCATGCAAACGAATATCATTGGCCAAACGCTTAAATTCATCAATAGACACGCCATTGATAATTGCTTTCACGGTGAACTGATGTGCCATGCTATTTTTTCCTTATTTTTATTACGATATTCGCCTATGCCACTCTCGGCTGATGCGAATAAAAATCAGATACAGAGATGACTCTGCAATTTATATCAACTTTATAGCGGATGTCATTATTCTTCTATCGGGAAATTCCGGCAGCCCGGTCAATGTTTGCAACATAGTTTTACTGAAAGCTGTGCCTGTCCACAGCTGATCTGTAGCTGCGCTTCGCCATAATAAATCACGGCATGAAACTCATCGGCACCATCATCTAGACCGGAAATATAGTATTCTGTACCAACCGGAAAATCCTGCAACCAGTCAACCTTATAAAAATCCGAGACCGAATCAAACTGCAAATACAGTTCAGGCTCAGCTTCGATCTTCATCGCCAGTGCAATAAACTTCTGTAATTGTGCTTGATGAAAATCAATGATCATAGCGCTCCTGCCTTTTTAGTCCGGATCATTGCTCGCCAGACTTCGTACATTTTAAATGACTATTTCAAGAATAGGACTCACGAGTCTTGAGGTTTTTCTAGCACAAGATTATGGCTTAAAGGAGATAAATTATATGGGCTATTTCCGCCAAGTGGCAGAAAAAATCTGAGCTAAGGCATGAGATACCTTTTCTGAATTGCAATGGCTTAAGTACGTAGTCTGAGATCTTCAATCGTACAGAATGACTGAAAGTTGTGTTCTAAGCACAGTCAGAATGCAAAAGTTCCCTGCGGATTTCCTGCCGGTGCTCTTCTCCAAAACGGTCGACATGTGCATAGAATACGCCATAGCGACCGACATAATATTCCAGTGACTGATCATAAAAATTCCAGAAAATAGACCATTCGCCTAAGTCCATCTGACGAATCTGGGTGCAACTGTGCATCGGCATTTTTTGTAATAGTTCTTGCTGTAACTGTTCGGCCTGTGCTCGATTATCAATATGCACCTGCCGTTGAAAGAATAGCTGTGCCACATCATCAAACAGTTCCAGTTCATAAGCATCCACCAGATGTACTTGCTGCTCTTGCTCGATGACCTCTTGCTCTGTCATGCTAGAAATCTGTGCCGGTTTTTCTGGACGCTGACACACCAGATGGCGCTGAGCTTTATAGATCTTTCTGCCGACGATCCAGGCAGCATTCAACATGAATAAAACACATAACAACAGCAGTAATTTCAGCATGGTTGATGATCTCATGTGACTAATTTTATTTTTATGGTTATAGGATCAAGATTCATTTGAATAGTCCCTTTTGACTCAGCATACGTCTATTTTTTATACAGTGCAAACTTGAGGCTTATTTTTACTATTTATCTTCTCTGCTTGCTCATTTGTGCCCAGATTCGAACTTCGATTTATTTAAAAATTGATTTACTTTGATTTTTTATTTTTAACTCTGTAATGAGATTTAAGAACTTAAGATAAACAAACAGGACAAATCAGCAACAGAACCAATCTTCACATTGATAAATCACAGCAAAGATGCTCAAAAAACTACAATATTGTTCTGTTTTTTACCCTCTTCTTTTTTATCAAATAAACCTTCCCTATAAATGTTCGAGAAAATGAATAATATTATGATTCGTGAAGGGAGGGTCGAAGATATACCTCAAATTATTCAGGTCATTCATGACAGCATTCAATCTTGCGTACTGGATCATCAGCGTGAAGAAAGCAAAATTCAAACCTGGCTAGAAAAGTTTGATCATGCCAGCCTGATTGTCGATATGCTGTATAACGATTGCTGGGTTTATCTCATCTATGACAAGGTCGTCGGGTTCTTATTGGTCAGTGATGCTGGAGAAATCCGGATGCATTATGTGGCCCAACACTGCCAAAGACTGGGTTTTGGCACCCAGTTATTTCATCAAATGCATCGCACTTTATTAAAGAAAAAAATTCATCAGATTGAAATACAATCTACCCAAACTGCCTTAAGTTATTATCAGCACTGCGGCTTTCATCCACATTCTGCCGAGTCAGAAGATGAATCGCGCTATCTGTATAAATATGTTTTTTAATCGACCTCTTTTTGAATTTTTAACTGATCACGTCCGGCCTGTTTAGCGGCGTAGAGCTGCACATCTGCCGCTTTCATCAATTCATGAATATCTGCATAGCCATGTTTTTGTTCAACCCAGGCCGCGCCCATACTAACCGTAACATAATCTTTTTCATCTGGCCGATTCAGATGTTGCATACGCTGTTCCCGAATCTGGTTTAACACATTTTCCAGATTTTTAAGGGCAGTTTGAACCGGCATTCCAGTGAGCAGAATCGCAAACTCTTCACCACCATAACGTGCCAGATAGCCAGACGGTGGCAAAGTGCCTTGAATAATCCTGACCAGATTTTTCAGGATTTCATCGCCTTTTAAGTGGCCATAGTAGTCATTATAGTTTTTAAAAAAATCGACATCGAGCATGGCAAAAATTAAGGTATGTTGCGGCTGTTGCCGGGTCTGTAAAAATTGCTGCTGGATTTCATGATTTAAGGCACGCCGGTTAAAAGCTCCGGTTAGCGCATCAATATTCATTTGCTGTTCCAGTTTGGCATTCACTTCACGCAGCTGCTGAGTGCGTTCTTTGACTTTTTGATCGAGTGAATCGTTGAGCGCGATCAGGTTCAGGTTTAGCTGTTCAGTCTCA
The DNA here is from genome assembly GCF_031844265.1 of Acinetobacter sp. RG5. Classification (GTDB taxonomy): domain Bacteria; phylum Pseudomonadota; class Gammaproteobacteria; order Pseudomonadales; family Moraxellaceae; genus Acinetobacter. The sequence continues at coordinate 178,092 of NZ_JAUZUV010000002.1, forward strand.
TAAGTTTGATGTGCATAATGTCTGGACTGCTGAAACATAATTAGTAAGGCATAGATACTGGTTGAGATAAAGAACAGATGCGTGGTTTTAATTACATTGATCAGCAACAGATAATCATTCAAAAAGGTGACACAAAGGAAAATAATCGCAATCAGATTTAAACGCGAATAATGCTCTTTATAACGTAAGGTCTGATAAAAGCCGTAAATAAAATTACCGATGATGACCAAGGCAAAAATCGCACTAAATAGGGCCAGACGTTCAAATATCTCAGGAGGTGAAAATAGGGTAAAAATAATGTTAAAGACCAGTAATACCACCGCGATATAATAAATCACCGGATTTAAATAGCGCCGGTTAAACAGATGCATATAACTGAGAAAAAAGAAGGCAGCAATAAAAGTAAACAGATACTCTAAGCGGGTTCCCCACAGCCAGTTGATATTGGTAAATACCGAATAGGCATAAGGTGCAGAAAACAGGTTATGCAGGGCCAAAAAGACAATAAACCAGCCAAAAACAAAGATACTTTTACTGTTACGTTCTCGTGATCCCCTGAATACCGAAAATAGAATGGTAAACACCCCCACCCCAAGTACCGCGCCGCACACCATGGCAATACTCATCATGAGCTGCTGGAATTGGCGATTGATGGTACCTGCAACGCCAATCTGCATCGGTCGCTCGAGACCGCCATGCAAGTGGGTATAATTTGAGGCCTGAATGCTTAAGGTAATATATTCAGTATCTGGAACAAAATAGCCAATACGCGGTGCTTTCTCAGTCACCTGTTTGTCAGGTGTGGTACTGATTTCCCCGAGACGGACAATAAACTGTCCATTGACATATACCCGATAGGCGCCGTATTGGGTTGGAATCCGAATCGCGATGCGTCGCCCGAGAAATTCTTTCGGAATTTTAAAATAACCAATAAAGGTACCGTAGCCAGAGTTTGAACCCGCTAGAGTTTTAAAAGAGGCTGGCAATTCAACTGTTTTTGACTGGAGTACGGGGCTGGGCTGAACAATAAACTGACTCGGATAAAACAGCCATTTTCCCTGCAAGGCACTAGTGCTATGTTCGGTAAAATGAACTTCAGTAATATGGTCGTGAGATTGCTGCTGAAATGACGGCGAAGGGAGTTCATCCTGAGCGATTGCTGAACTTATGATGCAAGTCATCCAGCTCAAGGCACAGACAAATACGAAAAAACAGACATTCCTTATCAAGTTATGCAAATACGTTATATCTCAAAATAATTCTTTATTATTCTTATAATCTACAAGGAATATTTTTGATTTCAAATCTTTTTAGATGTTTTTTGTAGCTTCTCCGGCACAGCTTATTTTGAAGCGACTGCACCGGAACCAGCGTATATCTTTGAATAAAAAATATAACTTATATTCAGCAAGTTAAATGATTTTAATCACGTGTTTTTACATCAAACAGTTCAATTTCAAAAATCAGGTTGGAATTGGCTGGAATGACTTTACCCATTTTACGTTCGCCATAGGCCAAATGTGCAGGCACCATCAGTTTACGCTTACCGCCAACTTTCATTCCCAGAATACCCTGATCCCAACCTTTGATCACACGACCGGTACCAATAACAGTTTCAAAATAATTACCGCGGTCAATTGAAGAATCGAACTTGGTTCCATCTTCCAGCCAGCCAGTATAGTGCGTGGTAATTAAGGCACCTTTTACCGCTTCTTTACCTTCGCCTACTTTTAAATCAATAATTTCAAGTTCGTTGATCATGGTTATTTACCTGAGAGGAGCATAAAATTCAAAGCTCAGTATAAACTGGAATGCTCTATATTTTTAAGTCTGGGCCATTGATGGGTTAAAAGCTGAGTTCCTGAATATTCTTATCATTGAGTAAATACTGGGTTAATTCTTGATGATTCTTGGCCGATCCCATCAGGATCCAGCGTCCGACAATCTGTTGATCAATTTTTTTTTGTGAGGAATGCACCACTTTTAACTGATAACGTTTAAATAACATTTCGTAGTGATCAGAATCATTCTGATCGAATGGGCAGACGATTTCATAGCTGCGTTCCTGATTCAGAGATTCAATGCCGCGCTGGACATACATCAATAGAACCAGCACCACCATGACAATAAAAGTAGCCCAAATACTTAAGAGTTCATAGCCTGCACCGACCGCCATGCCGAGTGCAGCTATCATCCAGATGGTGGTCGCGGTGGTAATCCCGGAAATACGGTTATCATCTTTCAGGATAACACCAGCACCTAGAAAACCCAGTCCAGTCAAGACATTGGCGGCCAGCCGGTCAGGATTGGCCACGCCTATTTTCAGGGAGATAATGGTAAATAAACAGGAACTCAGACTGACCATAATCATGGTACGCAGTCCGGCAGATTTACTGTGATACTCACGCTCTGCACCAATAATTGCGCCGATCGCGACAGCCAGCAGTAAATCATAAAGTTCATGGTACATGGTGCAGCCCTGCGTATTCTTATTCCTCAGATATACGCAATTTGAGCTACAGGATACAAGTCCAGACTTGCATCCTTATTTGGCCTTATTGTAACTGTTCCCACTCCACCAGCACCTGGCCCTGATCGCCAATCAAGGTCCATTCACCATCCATCACATTGAGCTGTAACTGCATGGTGCGTTCGCATAACTGTGGCAATGCGTCGGTGGTTGCGGTAGATAACTTCCACACTTCCACATTTTTTAAGATTTTTAATTTGCTGCTGCGCTTATACCATTCATCCACCGCAGAACCATAGGTGACGACTGCGACCTGCTTGCAACGCGCACTGGCCTTTTTGACTTTATCTTCGTCCGGGCTGCCTACTTCAATCCATTTGACCAGTTGCCCGGTCAGATCCTTTTCCCATAGCGCTGGCTCATCTGTTTCGAACAGATCCTTGGTAAATTCCAGTGCTTCATCGGCATAGCGCGCATAGGCCAGAATACGCACCATCAAGCGTTCAATGGTTTCTGAAGGATGCAGCGCCATCGTTAACTGATAATCCTCATAACGATGCGTATCCATATCCGCAATATTCAAATCAACCTTATAAATCGTCGCTTTTAACGCCATCACATAATCCTCAAATTTGGCGCCTAGCATATAAGATTTAGCGCTATTTTGCTGAACAGATTTAGGCCAATAATTCATTCAGCGTACTAGAAATAGTGCCGTTATTTTTCTGGATCCATACGACATTGCATCAAGGCAGTTTCAAATGCCAGCCAATCGCGTGACTGTTGATAAATCACTTCTACCCGGTTATCAATGCCTTCATCTGCCGACTGATAATTAAACTGCTCAGGATTAAAATTAAAGCTTTTCCAGCCTTGGTCGGTATGAAAAATTCCCTTTATTCTGAGCCAGTCTTTTTGTTCACAGAGCAGATCCAGCAGATCATAAAAATTAAATTGCCAGCGTTTTGGCAATTTCCAGCCAGCGACCTGGTAACCCTGCGCGCTTTCTACATAATGATAAGGCATCTGCTGAATCACTACGGGCGTATCCGCTGAACGGGGGGTCTGTTGCTGTTTTAACAAAGGCTGAATCTGACGGGCAGAACCCCGATAGTCCTGCTTGATCTGTTCGATATCGAGCTGTCCATGCTCGGTGAACAGCCACTGTTGCGCATAAGGTTGATATTCTGCCTGAAGCTGCGTGAGCGCTGCGTGATCGGCGGCTGTCATCAAGTCAGTATGTGAAATCACTACAATATGCGCTGCCTTGAGTTGGTCCGCATACAGGTTTTGCTGAGTCCAGTCCCGGTCATGCAAACGCGAACCATCTACCACAGTGACTAAAGCCTGCATGTTTAAATGACTTTGCCAGTGCGGTTCGGTCAACTGTTCCAGTAATTGTCTCGGGTGTCCCAGCCCAGTAGGTTCGATAAACAGACGATCCGGTTTCACCTCTGACAGCAGGCGTGACAAGGCGATCTGCATCGGTAACTGGCTACTGCAACATAGACAACCACCCAACAGCTCTTTGACCGCATAACCCTGATCTTGCGGCAATAACTGCTGGTCTACCCCAATCTGGCCAAATTCATTCATCAGCACCGCCCAGATTTCCTGTTCCGGTTTTTGCTGTAGTAAATGTTTGAGTAGTGTGGTTTTACCTGCACCCAAAAATCCAGAAATGATATGGACAGGAATAACCTGCGACGCTGACAGAATTTTCAAAATCGGCTCTCAAGAAATTGAATAGAAATAGCAATGCTCTGCATTATAAAGCACAGTATGACTTTAAAATGCGTGTTCTTCGCAAACACGGCGTGAAAATCACAGAGATAAAAATTAATAGAATGATCCCAAATTACCAATTTTCTATGTTAACTTTTATTTCAAATTGGATTCTTGAAATATTCACACACACTTTCATTAAATAAAACTCCGCATAATTAACAGAAATAAAACAACTTTCTCAGTTTTGTATCTGCTGGGTTATTCCCTGCGTGTCGCTTTTGTTAATTGATTTGCTCAGTAAAATTTCAGTGCTTAGGATGGGCATCTGTCGAATTGATGTGATGGTCAGCTCGGCAGATTACACGACATGAATAAAAGGATGCCAAAAATGAAATATGCACAAATCTTACTTGCCACTACGCTTACTGCTGCTGCAGCTACCAGTTTTGCTGACAGCAAAACCACAGATGCGAAAACCACCACTGCAGAAGAAAAAGTGATTGTGACTACCCAGGAATTACCTGAATCGAATGCTCCTGTTGCAGGTGCATCTGCAGAGCAGCCTGCTGCCTCTGAAGCTGCTATAGAAAGCACGCCCCCTGCAAAACCTGCTGCACGTTAAGTAATTGAACGACTCGTTTAATCCTTCAATGAAAATATCAGGGACAGTAATTCTCCAGTAGGCTTTGTCCTATACTGCCCCCGATATTATTCGATGCTGAATCATGCTTGATGCTGGTTCAGCATTTTTATTGCATAAAATCTATTTATCACCATAGTCAAAACTGATCATAGAATTAATACAGGCTATCAAATTTTTATTATTTTTATAATTAAAATCAATTATTTATTTAAAAACCACCTATTTCAATCCAATATTATCCATATACTTAAGCTACTATTGCCTAACTTGTTTCTGGCTTCTAACTGTCCCTTAATAGCATCAAATGCAAGTCGATTGAGTGGACATTCGCTATGAGCAATACTAATTACACTACTGAAGTGGCAATCCTTGGCGCCGGCCCTGTAGGCTTAACCATTGCCAACTATCTGAGCAAGCAAGGCGTAGCTGTCACGATTGTCGAGCAACTGGATAGTTTGATTGATTACCCACGTGCGATTGGAATCGATGATGAATCCTTACGTACCATTCAATCTTTGGGTTTAGTCGATCAAGTCTTACCGCATACCACTCCGAATCATGCGATGCGCTTCTTGACGCCTAAAGGTCGCTGTTTTGCAGATATTCAGCCTTTAACACGTGAGTTTGGTTTCTCGCGCCGTAATGCCTTTATTCAGCCACAAGTCGATAACGTCCTACTGCAAGGCTTAAAGCAATATAAAAACACCCAAGTGCTGTTTTCTCGTCAATTGACCCAGTTTAGTCAAGATGCTGACGGCGTAACACTCAATCTGCAAAATAAAGAGGGCGATGCAGAAACCATCCGCGCTCAATATCTGATTGCCTGTGATGGCGGTAATTCTTATGTGCGCCGCAACCTGGGCATTGCCTTTGAAGGTGAAACCGCACCGAATCAATGGATCGTGATTGACCTTGAGAATGATCCGCTTGCTACACCACATATTTACTTATGTTGTGATCCGGTTCGTCCTTATGTATCAGCCGCATTGCCACATGGTATTCGCCGGTTTGAATTTATGGTTATGCCGGGTGAAACGCAGGAAGAACTGAGCAAACCGGAAAATATTGCCAAACTTCTTTCTAAGGTTTTACCAAGCACAGATGGTATCGAAGTGATCCGTCAGCGTGTCTATACCCATAATGCTCGTATTGCCGACAAGTTCCGTGTCGACCGTATTTTACTTGCCGGTGATGCAGCGCACATTATGCCGGTATGGCAAGGTCAGGGTTATAACAGCGGTATGCGTGATGCCTTTAATCTGGCTTGGAAAATGGCGCTGGTTGTTCAAGGCAAAGCTGGCCCAGCACTTTTAGATTCTTATCAGATCGAACGTAAAGACCATGCCAAGGCGATGATTGACCTGTCGGTGATGGCAGGTCACGTACTGGCACCACCGAAAAAATGGCAAGGATTTGTTCGTGACAGCATTGCCTATGCCCTGAACTATATCAAGCCGATCAAGCAGTATCTGCTGGAAATGCGCTTCAAACCAATGCCGAAATATCATGACGGCGCACTTTTGAGCAAGGGAGCCAAGAACTCTCCAGTCGGCAAAATGCTTATCCAGCCTCAGGTTCAGCTGGCTTCGGGTGAAACCGTATTACTGGATGAAGTGATCGGCAATGATTTTGCGATTATTGCCTGGGGTGTCGATCCGAAATGGGGTCTGAGCCCAGATACGTTGCAACAGTGGAAAACGCTCGGCGTGAAATTCATTCAGGTAATTCCTGCGGTGCAATTGCAAAATAGCCAGCGTAAACAGTATGAAGATGTCATCACCATTGGTGATATCGGCACAGATATCCGCTCGTGGTTTGGCAACACGTCTGATTCAGTTGTGATCTTGCGTCCTGACCGTTTCGTAGCTGCCCTGGCCATTCCTCAATCGATGGAAAGCACCAGCCAGCAACTGTTTAAAAAGCTTTACCTGAAATAATATTAGGGTCACTTTTCACCACGCTTCGGCGTGGTTTTTTTATTGTTTTTAGATATCTCGGACAATATATAGACCGAGGAATTAGACTCGGTATTCCTGAAACCAGGGGATATCTTTCAGGGAATCACGAGAGGCCATCTGCTGCAGGAAGGGCCTGAACTCATCAAATGGCGGTAAAATTTTCGCAGAGATCGTGAAGATCAAACAGTAAGCCACATATAGGTCCGCAGCCGAGACTTTTTCACCCAACAGATAAGGATTGGCCTGCTCGATGCCCTGTTTCATAAAATCAAATACGGCTGCTTCATTCCCAAAACTTAAACTTCTCCGGTTCTTTTCAATATTTTCTGGCGACACCTGTAAATTTTTTATATCGATATATTCGGTAAAGGGTCCATGACAGAAAAACATCCATTTCAAATACGCCCCACGCTTCGGATCATCCAAAGCAGGTGCCAATCCTTTGTCAGAATACTTATCTGCCAGATAGATAAAAATGGCGGCCATTTCTGAAATGACGATCTCCTGATCTACCAGACAGGGAACTTTTCCCATCGGATTCATCTGTGTATATGCCTGCTGATGCATATCCTCATAGGCAATCTCCACCTGCTCAATCTGATCTTCAATTTGTAATTCTTTCAGCAAAGGCAACAAGGTCAGGCCACGTGATTGCGGATTGTTATAGAGCTTCATCATCCTGCTTCAACCGGTTTTTTTATTGTTAGAGGTTCAGTATAAAGCGATTTGCAGTTCCGATTTAAAAGGATGTGCTACAGATCATTTCTGTCGCACTGCTTTTTCGATGGGCTGATCAACGATGCAGATATTAGAAAAGATCCACACAAAACTTTTCTTTTAATACTTTTAAAATCAGATCAATCACCACATGTTTTTGATCCTTGCGATAATTGGCATAGAGCCCAATCATCGGCAACGGTTCCAGCGTCTTTTTCACCACAATATTATCGCCGAGCAATGGAATCACATAGGTCGGCACCAGACTCCAGCCCACCCCATCCCTACCAGATTGACATTGAGCAGGATATTGGTGGAATACTGCACCACATTCACTTTTAATTTAGACTGTTTAAAAAAATCCTGAATCAGCTTATGCAGTTGCGGTGAGGACTGCTCATCACTAATTACAAAGTCCTGACTTTCAAAACTCTTGATACTGACATAGGGCAAGGCCGCAGCCGGGGAATCTTTGGGCACAATCAAGGTTAAAGGCTCATCAAAAATGCGGATCGAATCAAACTCACTTAACTGCCCCGGATAACGGGTAAAGGCAATGTCGATCTATCCATTTCTTCAGGCACTAAACTGCTCTGCATCGGTCAGACTATGAAACTGTGCTTTCAGTTCAGGAAAATGCGCGCGGATATTCGGCATGATATAAGGAAAGACTTTCATTTCCGCGACCGGCACGAATCCGATATTCAGCTGATCCTGCTGTGCATTCGCAATCTGTCTGGCAGACTGAATGGCGCGCTCTGCATGCTCAAGACTCAGCAAAGCTTCTTTTAAAAACGCCTGTCCAGCTTCAGTGAGCCCGACCTTACGGTTATTCCGCTCCAGCAACTGTACGCCAACCTCACGTTCCAAATCCTTGATTTGTTGGCTCAGTGATGGCTGTACTGTATTTAATTTTTCCGCGGCACGGGTAAAGTTCAGTTCCTGCGCCACTGTAACGAAATAACGTAAATGTCTTAATTCCATTTTATAACTCCAAACTTGCCGGGCGCTTATTTTGCTTTTTGGCAACATACTGACGATAAACCAATATCGTCACAATAACGAGTACAGCACTCAAAACATAGGTAGTTTCAAAGCCCCAATAGGCAATCAATACTCCCATGGCCACGGAACCGATGGCTAAACCCAGATCAAACAGGGTAAAGAAGGTTGAAATCGCATGTCCCATACGCTGCTTGTCGACCGACTGAATGGCCAAGGTCTGCAAACATGGGAATAGTGAACCATAACCGATGCCAATAAACACTGCCGACAACCATAATATCCATTGATTGGAAATCAGACTGACAATCACCAGACCAATGGCAAAGAAAATAAATGAAGGATAAATCACCGCACTGGGTCCCTTACGGTCATAAATCTTTCCAACCCAAGGTCTGACCAGCAACATGGATGCTGCAAATACAATAAAGAATACGCTGGTATAGCCCAAAAGCTGCTTGGTTTCACTAAATGCAGTAATAAAACTCATGATGCCCGAGTAGGCAAAAGCGGTTAGTAAAGCCACAAAACTTACCGCCAGAACTTTGACTTCCAGAATATCCTGCAAGCTCAAGCTGGTTTTTTCTGTGCTTATAGCTTCAGGTTTTGGTAACTCTGTGATTTTGAGTATCCAACAGAAAATGAGCCCCAAAGAAATGATAACGGCAAGAATGCCAAATAAGACTTTGAAGCTGGTGAACTGAATTACGGTCAATGCCAGCAAGGGCCCAAAAACCACACCCAGATTGGTCGACATGACGAAATAGCCCATGCCCTCACCTTTGCGCTGTTCAGGAATAAATTCATTAGCGACGGGTACTGCCACCGTGGTCAAAATACTGAACCAGATGCCATGTAAAAAGCGCACCAGTAACAGCGACCACATGCTATCTATCAGCAAATAACTAAAGGCAAATAAGGCAAAAATCACACCTGCGCCGCGCATCGAGATTTTCTTGCCGAGCTTTTCGATGATCATGCCGGAAAATGGCCGAATCGCAATCGAAGAGGCCAAAAATAGCGTCAGTGCCAACCCAGCTTCTTTTACCGAACCGCCCAGATCTTTCATGATGTAAATCGGCAAGATGGTCAGTAAGGCAAAGTAATAAACGAACAGGAAAAAATTATTGAATAAGCACAAGATAAATGAGCGATTCCATAACCGCTCAGCGCTAACTGACATAATCACCAACTTTTAAAATTTGTAGGGAAATAGCACAAACTCAGACTTGGACAGTAACAGGATGCAAAGCCAACTCGACCAGATTCTGGATATAGTGTTCATCTGGAATCCGGTTGAAAAAAATAATCTGGTAATGAATCGGGCCGTATAAGGTATCCAGCATCAAATCAAAAGGATAATCCGGGTGTATTTCTCCCCGTTCAATCGCTTGCTGAATCAGTTGATGGGTCTGTTGTCGACGTGGCAAGAGATATTGCTGAAAGAATTCACCTGCCAGTTCGCGGTGATTAGCAATCACTACCAGTAAAGCCCGCCCCACTGGATGATTCAGTGCTTGAGATAAAGAACTGAGTTGTTGAATAAGATTACTTTTCAGGCTTTTAGACGTATCCAGTTCAAATACCGAAGCCGTATGTTGCTTGAAAGTGTCTAGTACCAGTTCCGATTTATGTTTCCACCAGCGATAAATCGTGGACTTGCCAACGCTGGCACGTGCCGCTACATCTTCAATCGTCAGCTGATGATATTCACATTCTGCCAGCGCATCTGCGACTGCCTGTAAAATGCACTGCTGTCGCCGGGAACTTTTTTCGTCACTGCTCATATTTTTCTACTTAACTTTTAAGATCTAAAAATCGAAACGATACGTATCGTTTTATATTAGGGTAAAAAATAACAAAGCTCCAGTGAAAAACTGAAATTGATGCAAAAAAAAGACCTTCATATGAAGGTCTTTTCTCAATCACGATTTAACTTAACTCTGTGCAGTCTTTTTATAAATGCTGCATGAAGGATGATGATTTTCTTGCAAACGCGCGACTTTACGCTGTTCTGCTGCTTCAAAACGGCAACGTTTCCAGTCATTGTCCAGGTTCAAAGCTGGAATCTGTTTTGGTTTACCATTTTCATCCACCGCAACCATGGTGAAATAACAGCTATTGGTATGACGTACCGTTCTCTTTTGAATATTCTGGGCTTCTACACGAATCCCGATTTCCATTGAAGTACGGCCAACATGATTCACACTGGCCAGAAAGGTAACCAGCTCACCAACGTGAATCGGCTCTTTAAAATTCACCTTGTCTACAGATAAGGTCACGACATAACTACCCGAATAGCGACTTGCACACGCATACGCCACCTGATCCAATAATTTCAGAATGGTTCCACCATGAACATTTCCTGAAAAATTTGCCATATCTGGCGTCATGAGAACTGACATCGTTAACTCTGACTGGTCATCCGACACTGCTGCAATTTGATCTAAAGGGGCCATCGTTTTCTTTGAACTCTTTGAATGACAAGGTTATCGTTTATTATTATAGCGTTTTTAACATGAATAAAATGTTCAATTCGGCAAATGAAGCATCACAATTATTGATATAGAAAATGTATTCATACAGAAAAAAATATATTTAATTGCTTAAAATCTCAGTTAGAAAGTTAAGTTCCAATAAATCAACACTTATTTATTTGCGGCTGATTACACCGCAACTGAGAATTTTTCACTGTTTTAAGCGCTGAACAAAAATAATTCAGGAAAATAAAAAGACTCTGCGTGATTTAAAGCATCACTGGCCTGAGCATTTCCTGTGCCACGTTCTGATAACTTAAAATTTGTTGACCATCCAAGGTTGTTTCAACGGTAAAAGAACCATCCTGATGGGTCGCGGTCACTGTAAAAATATAGTGTTCGAATTGTGCCAGTTTGACCTGCTGTCCAATTTTAATATGCATCATGATGTCTACATCTGTGTAGTGATCTTTTCAAACTGCATTCTGGCATGAACATCGATGCTTTTGAATATTTGATCAACTTAAGTATACGAATAATAATATTAAAATTTTGATTTAAGACGAATAAGGCTTATTATTTAAAACAATATACTTATAATTCAATTTGTTATATTTAAAATTAATTTTATCTTTTGCGATAATTCCGACTGACTGATACACATAGGCAATCATCTTATCTTTTATAACAATCAGTTAAGCGTTACAGCCGATGATCCGTTATCCTTTTGAGTGAATATCCCTATACTGCGATATAGGGATAAACAGAAATTTCAAAAAAAAGATTTATTGAGCTTGATGTTCATGTACCACAAACTGTGGAATGCGATGTCCTTGAGCATAATCATGTTTTTGGTAGGCTTGTGAAATTTCCATCAACTTTAACTGGGTCGCCTCGGCACCAGCCTGCATGGTGAGTTCCCTGCCACGGACATCAAAGATATGACCTTTTTCGCGTAAATCCGGCTGAATCACCACATCTGCATGCTTTAATTCTTCATGCGCCAGATGTTGCTGCATAATATTGATGTTCTGGTTAAACAGTCCCCAGACATTGCTGGTTTCCGTGTGAATGGGTTGTGCCAGAATATCTACCGCAATCACAATGTCGGCTCCCAACTCACGTGCCACATCGACCGGCACCGGACTGACTAGACCACCATCTACATATTCTTTACCTTGAATGATGGTCGGAATAAACATACTCGGAATCGAGACTGAAGCACGTACCGCCTGTCCGGTATTGCCATGGTTAAAGACGACTTTCTTGCCTTCTTTCAGCGCGGTTGCTACCACAAACATCGGGATTTTCATGGCTTCAAGCGGGGTTTGATCGACCTGCAAATTGACATAGTCTTCAACTTTTTTGCCATCAAAAAAGCCTTTTCTGGCCAGTTTGATATCACGAACATCATTTGGTCGCATGCTGAGAGCAATATTGCGCAGTTCAATCGCCGGTTTACCACTCGCATAAATAGATCCAACGATACTACCTGCACTGGTTCCGACAATAAAATCTGGTTGAATACCCGCCTGTTCCAGTACTTCCAGCGCACCAATATGCGCATAGCCACGCGCACCGCCACTGCCTAAGACTAAAGCAACTACTGGACGCTGTTGGGTTTGCTTGATCTTTTGAAAATCAATTTGATTCGGACGTGCCTGAGCTTCTCCGCGTTGTGCAGCAGGTTGCAGATGACTGGTCGCCGCTTGGGCTGTCATGGGGGTCGTTTGGCAAGCACTTAGGCCAAATGTACCCAGTATCACCATACTCAACACATATTTCTGCATGCAGAGAATGTCCTCATTAATCTAAAGCGGCATAGTGTATAAACACATGCATAAATAGTCTGTAGAATTTCGTAAAACTGTCATACAGTTCAGCTACTTTATCTTCATTTTTCCCATAACTGTATGCCTTCAATCTCACTGTATCGGATTTTCCTGATTTTCCTGCAACTGGGCTGCATTTCATTTGGCGGTCCGGCAGCACATCTGGTATTTTTTCACCGAAAATTTGTAACCCAACTGCAATGGTTGAATGACACCCAGTACAGTCAACTGGTCGCTTTGGCACAACTTTTACCCGGGCCGAGCAGCAGTCAGGTGGGGCTGTCGATCGGTTATCTGCAACGGGGCTATACTGGTGCCGTGATCGCATGGCTGGGTTTTACCCTACCCTCAATGATTCTGATGACCTTGGTGGCGCTCTTGGGTCAAAGCTATTTCCATATTTTAAACTCAAACAGCTTTCATACCATCCAGTTAATTGTATTTTCTGTCATCGCCTGGGCATTCTGGCAAATGCTGAGAAGCTTCTGTAAATCAGCTTGGCAATATGCTGTCTTAATCCTCTCTGTCGCATTACTGATAGTCGTTTCAGTGAGTTTTAATCAGATTCTTGTGATTATGCTGGGCGCAGTCTGTGGACTTTTGGCGGGACATTTTTATCAATCAGATTCGAAACCCAAAGAAATTAACAAAACGGCAATCAGCTCGCCGTATATTCGATCTGCCGCTGCACCCTATTGGTTACTGGCATTTATCTTGCCGTTTATTCTACTCCCCTTAGCAGGGAAATTATGGGGTGAATCGGAGCTGCAATTTTTTTCCAATTTCTATCAGACTGGCTCGCTGGTGTTTGGTGGCGGTCATGTGATTTTACCTTTGCTGCATCAGGACTTTGTCACAACCGGTTTGGTGAGTGCACAATCTTTTGATCTTGGCTATGCATTTGCCCAGCTCATGCCGGGACCTTTATTCAGTTTTGCCAGTTATATTGGTGCTTTGCTGCCTTGGACGCCTTATGTCTGGCTGAATGCAGTTTTAGCAACCTGTGCAATCTTTTTACCTTCATTTTTCTTGATCTTTGCCACCTTGCCCTACTGGTCATGGCTAATGCAACAGCGCCATATTCATCAGGCGGTGATGGGCATCAATGCTGCAGTGGTGGGTCTGTTACTATATTTATTGCTGGATCTTTCACAACGTTATTTTAGTTATGGCTCCGACCTGGTCTTTGTCGCGGTGATGATTGCCCTGCTACGTTCAAAATTACCGGTCTGGTTCAACCTGATTTTGGGTTTTGTACTTTATCAAAGTTATTTAAATTTCTTTTAAATAAAACTTTGGCACAAAAAGCCCCGAATGATCGGGGCTTTTTATTTCAAGTCTTACCAGATATCTGATTTGACTTTGTCTTTAAATTTAGGATGGTTATCCAGTTTAAATTCAGGCTCTTTCACGCCGCGCTTCAACTGACCGGTATAGTCTTTGAGTAGCATCAGCAGGAATGGCATCAGCAACAGGATCGCAATCAAGTTGATACTTGCCATGACACCCATAAACAGATCCGCCATATTCCAGATCAATGGCACGCTGGCGATAGAACCGAAATACACCATCACCAATACAAATAAACGGAAAATCAACATAACTCGGCTATTGTTATTAATGAACTGGACGTTTCCTTCGGCATAGGCATAGTTACCGATAATCGAAGAATAGGCAAACAGGAACAGAATCAAAGCCAGGAAGTCATCGCCCCAGGCACCAATCTGGCTTTCGAGTGCCATCTGGGTCAAGGTCACGCCTTCAAAGCCTGCATTTTCATACAGACCCGAAACCAGAATAACAATCGCGGTACATGAACACACCACAAAGGTATCTACAAATACTCCGAGCATCTGTACCAGACCCTGGTTGACCGGATGTTTGACATCGGAAGCTGCAGCAGCATTCGGTGCCGAACCCATCCCCGCCTCGTTAGAGAACAGACCACGCTTGATCCCCATCATCATGGCCATAGACACCATGGCACCAAAGAAACCACCAGCGGCGGCTTCAAATTCAAAGGCTTTACTGAAAATGAGCTGGAAGATGGATGGGAGCAGATCGTAATTGATGACCGCAATATACAAAGCCACAGCCAGATAAAGCACAGCCATAAACGGCACAAAGCTTTCCGCAACTTTCGCAATCCGTTTAATCCCGCCAAAAATGATCACCGCAGTCATCAATACCAGAAACAATCCGACCCAGGAAATTTCCAGATTCAGGCCGCCTAATGGCAGAATCAGGTTCGCCTGATCCCAGCCCCAGGCATGAGAGGTTGCTCCGGTAATGGCATTGGCCTGAACTGCATTGAAGACAAAACCATAAGTCGTGATCAATGCAATCGCAAAGACAATCCCGAGCCATTTTTGTTTCAGGCCTTGGGTAATGTAATAAGCTGGTCCACCACGGAATTGCTGGTTTTTGTTATCTCGCACCTTAAACAACTGGGCCAAAGAGGATTCAACAAAAGCAGAACTCATGCCCAAAAAGGCAGTAAACCACATCCAGAAAACGGCACCGGGGCCACCAATCGCAATCGCAATGGCGACACCCGCGACATTGCCCACCCCGACCCGGCTTGCCAGTCCAGTGACAAAGGCCTGAAACGGGGTAATGCCGTGCGTATCCTGAACCTTGCCACGGCTATTTTTCATGACTTTCATGCTGTGCCAGAACAAACGAATTTGTACTGCACCCGTCATGATCGTGTAGAAAATACCGACTGCGACCAGAAACACCACCAGAAAATCCCATAAAGGGCCATTCAGGGCATTAATCCAGCCGAGTAAGGTTTCATTTAACTGATCATTCATGTCACATCCTTATGAGCCTATGACTCATCGTATCAGGCATAAAAATTATGCAAAAAACTTCAAAATCATCTGAATAACAGTAGCATTGATTAAGTCAACGAAGAACGCACCACATAATGGAACAATCAGGAAGGCCTTATGCGACGCACCATACATATTGGTAATCGCCTGCATATTGGCAACCGCTGTTGGCGTTGCGCCCATACCGAAACCACAATGCCCTGCTGCAAGTACCGCAGCATCGTAGTTTTTACCCATGATGCGGAAAGTTACAAAACCGGCATACAAAGCCATGGTGATGGTCTGTGCACCCAGAATTACCATCAGTGGTCCTGCAAGGTCAGCCAATTGCCATAATTTCAATGATAACAATGCCATCGCCAAGTACAGCGACAATGAAGCATTACCAAACACATCAATCGCGCGATCGAAAATCTGAACTTTGAAAACACCTTCCAGTACATTACGCAGGATGACACCACCCGCCAATGCCCAGACAAATGTTGGCAGTTCAAATGCAGTACCTTTACTGAAACCCGTCATAAACTCTGCAAAAGCCAAACAGCCTGCAAATAGACCCAAGGTCGTGATTGCATTATCAGCGGTAATTAAACGCACCTGATGCGGATATTCAAACGGTACATATTCGCTGGTGGTGCTGTCCATTGGCGTATTGTCACGCGTTTCAATTTGCTGATCGGTACGCGCAGTCGCCAGGTTATAACGGTTGATCAGCAACTTGGCTAAAGGTCCGCCAATAATACCGCCGATAATCAATCCAAAAGTCGCACTGGCCATACCTAGTGCCAAAGCACCTTGAATACCATGTTCAACTTCAAAAATTTCCCCCCATGCACCCGCAGTACCATGACCACCGGTTAAGGTAACTGAGCCTGCAATCAGGCCAATCAACGGGTCAATACCCAATAATGTTGCCAGACTCATGCCGACCGCATTTTGCAAAATAATGAAAGCCGAAACAGCAAACAGGAAAATAACCAGACCGATCCCACCTTCACGCAACTTGGAAAAGTTGGCACTCAGACCAATCGAAGCAAAGAAAATCAGCATAAAGCTGGTTTGTAATTCTGCACTGGTGGTGATGCTATATCCCCACAATGAATGCACCAGCAATGAGATAATCGCCGCAACCAAACCGCCCGCAACCGGCTCAGGAATATTGTAACGTCTTAAAAAATCGATTTTATTAACCAGGAATCGGCCGAGTAACAAAACAATGACTGCGGCAATCAAGGTATAAAATGCGTTAAAAGTAAAATCCATAATTTTTTGCCCAAGATGATTTTGAATTTTTTATTGTTCTAAAAGTGAGGGAGTGCGCTAGATCTCTAGCTCGCTCATTAGATCTTTATCTGGAAATATCCTGATTTGATCTATCACCATTAGAAAAACAAACCGATTTATCATCTCTTTTAAACTTATGAATATCATCATCACGATCATATTCAACAAATGAGAGATTTATAAAAGCAACACCTTTTCTATTCCGATACTCAGTCTGTTGGAAAATTGCAGACAATTTTCAAACAGACGCGCATGTTGGTAAAAAAACTGTGTTTTAAGCTCAAAAAAAACATTCAGTGCTTGATGAGTGCTTTCAACCTAAAGACTTCATTCAAGCCATCTGGAATCGCGCTATTTAAAACAGATCTTCATCACAAAATGCATGAATTAAGATGAAAAGTCGTACATTATGCTGTTTCTTTGTATCAAGTTTTATTTCTTTTTATTAGCAATAGTTAATTTATCTATAAAAAATAATTATAAATTCTCATTTTTATATGAAGATTAATCTATATTTTAATTCAAAAAAAATATTAATCTTTTACTCAACACGGAATGAAACAGGGATCTTGAAATTAAATTATCTTGATTTTCAGTCAAAATAAACCAGTTCTCTGTGTGAAATTGTTATTGTTGAATGGTTCAAGCACTTGGGATTTAAGCTATTTTTTTCACTTAAAGACAATTTTCATAACAATATTTATTCTGATCATTTAGAGGACTAAACTCGTATTTTAGAAGGCCAAATAAGTACTCTTTGGCCATTTTTTGGATAAATCATTTTTATCATCCGGTAAACAATGAAATTTTCCTATCCCCCCTTCTGTTTGTTTAGTTTATAGTCATTGCAAACTCAATAAGGATATTCGACTGGACCCCATAATGGATCAAAATCTTGTTCATGCTGTAGATCACACTATCACCTCTCGCCATTCAGTGCGTGCTTTTTTAAATACCCCCGTTAGTACAGACACCTTAAAAGAGATTTTGACGGTGGCCAGCCGCGCGCCCTCAGGAACCAATACCCAACCCTGGAAAGTGTATGTGGTAACAGGTAAAAAGCGTGATGAACTCGTGCAACGTGTTTGTCAGGCACAAATGCAAATCTACGCAAATCCAGAATTGTCACAGCAGTATCAGGAAACTTTTGCCTATTATCCTGAACAATGGATCTCGCCATTTATTGAACGTCGTCGTGAAAATGGCTGGGGTTTATATGGCTTGCTGAATATTCAAAAAGGTGAAAAGGAAAAAATGGCGCGTCAGCAACTGCGTAATTTTGAATTATTTGATGCACCTGTCGGCCTGTTCTTTACCGTACATCGTTCTTTGGCGATCGGTTCCAAAATGGATGTTTCCATGATGATCCAGAATGTCATGCTAGCTGCAAAGGCCCGCGGTCTGGACACTTGCCCGCAGGCAGCCTGGAATCACTTTCACCCGATCGTGCTTGATCTGGTCGGCGCACCCGATGATGAAGAGCTGGTCTGCGGTATGGCACTGGGTTATGCCGATCCAGAGCAAATTGTTAACAGCTTTATTACCCCGCGCGTTCCTGTAGAGGAATTTGCCGTATTTATCGATGAGTGATGTAAGGAGGGCTGAGTCAATTCACTTAGCCCTCTGTTTAATCCTTCATTTTCAATATTTGTAGAAAACGCCCGGCATCTATGTATTTTTCAAGATTGGCATCTTTATTTTAAAAATCGCCCAAGCGGAAATACCGACAAAAACAAGCATGATCAAAGCCATATTCAATAAAGCATGCCAGATCAGAAAATTCAGTAATACACCACCCAGTAATCCACAAAAAAATTGCATACTGCCCATAATCGCACTGGCAGTTCCTGCCCGCTCGCCCTGTTCAGCCATTGCCAGAGCCATGGCATTCGGACCAGTAAACCCGATAGATGCCACCACGATAAACATGCCTAACAACACCCAGAGCACAGAATCGACGTCCAGACAGCCGAGTAAGATTAACCCTAATACACCGGCAAACTGCAGGCAGGTGCCGATTTTCAGGCGCTGTAATATCGAGAATCGCCCAGCCAGACGTTTATTCAAGGTCGAAAACAGCATGATCCCGAAGGCATTGGCACCAAAGGCATAAGCAAACTGCTGCTCAGTCAGCTGATAACGATGCATCAGAATGGTAGAAGAAGCACTGATATAACAGAACATCACTGCACCGGAAAAACAGCCAGCATAGAGCGGGCGTCGAAAGCTTGGATCCTGAAAAATAGTACGGTACAAACTTAATACCTGCTGGAAGTTCAGCTTGAGACGACGTTCTGGCTCCAGGGTTTCTTTAAATAGAAAATGTACACAGGCCAGACTCAACAGACCGCAGCCCATCAGCACCAAGAAGATCACATTCCATTCATAAAACATCAATACCCAGGCCCCCAGACTCGGAGCGATGATTGGTGCAATCGCAGTCACAATCATCATGCTGGCAAAGGCCTGAGCTGCTGAATGCATATCCAGGCGATCACGAATTGCAGCACGTGCCATGACCACCCCGACACAGCCACCTAAGGCTTGCAGAATCCGTGCAGCGATCAGACTCCATTCATCCTGCGCAAAGACACACAGCAAACTTGCCACAATGTATAAACACAGCCCAAAATACAGTGGCGGTTTACGCCCAATCCGGTCACTGATCGGACCATAAATCAGTTGCCCGATCGCCAGACCGAAGAAATAAGCCGGCAGGCTGTTAGAAACCATCTGGGTGCTGACACCAAAATCTGCTGCCATGGCCGGTAAGGCCGAAAGATACATATCAATGGACAAAGGCCCGAGTGCACTTAAGGTCGCCAGCAACACAATCCAGGACATGGCATAAGGTTGTTGTACTATTTTATTTGATGTCATAAGCATGAAGATTTAAAGCGCTAATATGCAGACAAATTAACACAGTGCATAGTATGATTTAGCCTGAAATGAAGATTTATAAATATACTATTTTCATTAGCCTATTCAGATTCAGCTCTAAGACTGCAGTATAAAGGACGACCTTTGAAATCTTGGCTCACTCGTCTCAAGCAAACCACCTATAATACGACCTTGATGTATAACCTGCGCATGATGACGGCATTTGCAGGTACCGCCTTTGTTCCCTATTTTATGGGACAACAATTGATGACGATCCCATTGACTTTAGGGGTGGTCGCAGCCGGTTTAAGCGATATTGATGACCGCTTTTCGGTGCGGATTTTAAATCTGCTCTACACCTACATTGGCTTCTTTATTACGGCAGTAGGCGTATATCTGCTTTTTCCTTATCCCTTGCTGTTTGCCTTGGCCTTAATTGTGTCCTGTATTGCCCTGATTTTGCTGGGTTCACTAGGGCGACGCTATGCCACGATTTCCTACGGCTGTCTGGTGATTTCCGTTTATTCCATGCTCGGGGTGGAGCTGTTTGATGAATGGTATAAACAGGCTGGTTTATTGGTCATCGGCGCGATGTGGTACGGTCTGCTGTCGACCATCAGTTTCCTGATTTTCCCTGCCCGACTGGCGCAAGACAAGCTTGCCATTTCCTATTCTGCTCTCGGTGACTTTTTATATGCCAAGTCCAATCTGTTTGATGTGGACATGACCCCGAAAAGCTATCAGCAAAGCATGATTGAACTCTCGCTTGAAAATGGGAAACTGATTGCGATTTTTAATGAGATGAAAACTGCCCTTTTGACTCGCCTGAAAGGTGACCGGGGGCAAAAAGACACCCGTCGCAGCCTGCAATATTATTTTGTCGCGCAGGATATTCATGAACGTGCCGATTCAGCGCATATTGATTATCAGAAACTGGCCAAGATTTTCCAGCATAGCGATATCCTGTTCCGCTTCCAGCGCATCATGTCAATTCAGGGCAAAGCCTGTAAGGACCTGAGTGAAAGTTTGCTGATGCGCAAACCTTATGTACATAACCAGCGCTTCAAGCATGCCTTTGATAACCTGAGACAGTCTCTGGATAAGTTACGTCAGGAGCAGCAGTATGATCAGGTCTGGATCAGTGCCCTGTTTGCGCTGTTTCAAAACCTGAAATCGATTGATGCCCAGTTACGCAACCTGGAAACCGAGCAGAATATCAAGTCCGAGCGTTTCAAACATATCGAGAACCAGCTTAGAGATGATGACCTGAAAGGCTGGGATGACATCAAGATTCGGATTAAGCAGCATCTGACCCCAGAATCGGTGCTGTTCCGGCATGCCATTCGCCTGTCGATTGTGCTGCTGATCAGCTATATTTTTGTACAGGTCAGCAATATTGAATATGGTTACTGGATTTTATTGACCGCACTCTTTGTCAGCCAGCCGAACTTTAACGCCACCAAACGGCGTTTACGTCTGCGTATTGTCGGTACGTTGGTCGGTATTATTCTCGGTTATGCCATTCTGTATTTTGTGCCTTCCATCGAAGGACAATTATTACTTCTGGTATTGAGCGGGATTCTGTTCTTTGAATTACGCAGTAAACAGTATGCCCAAGCCACCGCCTTTATCACGATTTTAGCCCTGATCAACTTCAACCTGGACGGTATGGGCTATGCCGCGGCCATCCCGCGTATGATCGACACCTTGATTGGCTGTGCGATTGCCTGGTTCGGCGTCAGTTTTATTTTTCCAGACTGGAAGTTCCGGCGTTTGCCGCGCAGTATCAAACGCAGCTTGCAGGCAGAAGCAGATTATTTGAGTGAAGTAATCGAGCAGTATAAATCAGGACGTAATAATGGCCTGAAATATCGGATTGTGCGCCGTGCGGCCCATAATACCGATGCCGAGGTGGCTTCACTAATTTCGACACTGGCCACTGAACCGGATATTGATCCGGTACAAAAATCGCTAGCCTTTGAGTTCCTTTGTCTGAACCATACTTTTATCAGTTATATTGCTGCACTGGGCGCACACCGGGAAAAAATTGAAGATCAGGACATTCTGAATTTACTGGACAAAGCACTTGAGAACATTCGTGGTGCATTGCTAAGAGATGAAATGCCCGATTTAAGTGCGCAAAATATGATTGCCCATATTCGCCAGCGCCTGGCTCAAGATCAGGAGCAAGATCAGAAATCCCTGATCATTTTGCAGCAACTGTCTTTAATGTTCAGTATTTTAAAGCAGTTGAGCCAACTGAAACAAAGTTTGAGCCATGAGCGTGATGAACAGGCAACTGAATTAGGTTCATTATAATTTGGCTGATTTTGGAACAATATACTCACTGAATTGGTACAATTAGTGCTAAACTTTTTACAGTTTAAAATCTGCTAATTTCATTATGACCGCGAAAAATTTATACGCTTATACCCTACAGCCTGTGAACTATGAAATTTCAGAAGCCGAGCAGCGTCATGCTCAGCTGGTGATCTGGCGTAGTACCAATAAAATTGGCATGAAAGCATGGCTGATCATGGGTGCTGTTGTTGCACTTTCTATTCTGGGCATTCTGCTCCTGAAGAACTATTCTACCGTGTTCTGCTGGGTGGCCATTGTCTGTGTGGTGTTGTATTACCTGATCCGTACCTTTGGTCTGGAATGGTATGTTAAACGCAAGATGAATGAATTTCCGGTACAGGAAATCAAAGGTGTTCGCCTGGGCGTGCAACCGCACGGCATCGTGATGCGCCAGAAAATGGGCATGCAAGAAGGTGTTGGCGCGATTAGCTGGAAAGACATCTATGAATGGTACAACACACCAGAATTCATGTTGGTCAATTTCAAAGTAAAAGGCCAGCAAGGTGCATATATCCTGCCGAAACGTCTGGACAGCAAAAACTTCTCTTTCGCCACGATTCGCAAGCATCTGGAAGCAGAAGTCGGCGCAGCAAAACAAATCTAAACTGTTCTTTCTTCAGTGAAAAACCTCCTGTCCCGGCATGGAGGTTTTTTTAATCTCAAAACAATAAATGATAATGAGAATAAATATTATCCTCAACACCTATAATTCGAGCTTAAACTTCAGTTATAATTTTGCCACTTTTATAGATCTCACCCTTAATCTGACGACCATGTTTAAAAAGACATTTTTCCAAATCCACTGGTTTCTGGGGATTACAGCAGGTTTAATCCTCTCGATAATGGGGGTCACTGGCGCAATCTATTCCTATGAACAACAAATATTAAAATGGATGAATAGCGACAGTTATACGGTTCAGGTTCGGCAACGTGACAAACTCACGCCTTCCGAGCTGTATCAGCACTTTAACCGTACTGCGCCTGACATGAAGATCAACAGTATTACCGTGGCACAAGATCCAAGTGCTTCGAGTACCGTGAATGTTGCCAAAGAAGGCGCACGGCGTGGTCAGAACATCATGATCAACCCGTATACTGCGGAAGTCTTGCCAGAGATTAAGGGTCGGGAGTTTTTCCAGTTTGTTCAGCAACTGCATCGTAATTTGACGGTTGGTCCAGTAGGTAAGCAGATTACCGGTGCCTGTACCCTGATGCTGATCTTTTTTGTCTTGTCAGGTCTGTACCTGCGCTGGCCGAAACGTCATTCGATCAAGCAATGGTTCTTTGTAAAACCTCAACTGAAAGGCCGTAATTTTATCTGGGATCTGCACGCTGTTGTGGGAACCTGGGTGGTGATTTTCTACCTGATTCTGGCCTGTACCGGTCTGTACTGGTCTTATGACTGGTGGCGCAATGGCATGTTTAAAGTGCTGGGTGTGGAACGCCCGCAACCGGAAATGCAGGCCAATGCCGGCAATAACCGTGGTGAAGGACGTCCAGGCGGTGAACGTGGTCCGCGTGCCGAAGGTGAAGTACGAGGCGAAGGCCGCCAAGGTGGCGAACGCGGTGCTGGTGGTGAAGGCCGTGAAGGTCTCAGCCCTGAAGCTACTGCCCGTGCGCTAGACCAGAGCTGGATTGGCTTTAACAATGAATTTTCAGATAAGTATTCTACCGTAACGTTTAACCTTCCGAAAAAACCGGATGGCGAAATGCAACTGAACTTCGTCGATCCGATCGCTCAACATGAACGTGCACGAAACAGTGCCACTTATAATTACCGGACAGCTGAATTTACCGAAGTCGAGCTGTATGAAGACAAAAAGCTCAATGAAAAGATCATGAGTAGCATGTTACCGGTACATCGTGGCAGCTTCTTCGGCCCGATCTACCAGTTCTTTGCCATGGTCGCAGCCTTGTTGATGCCGTTATTCTTCGTAACCGGCTGGATGCTCTATCTAAAACGTCGCAAGCAGAAACGCTTAACACTGGCAGCACGTCAGGGTGCGACTGCAGTGAACCTGGATGAAAATGCTAAACCATGGCTCATTGCTTATGCCTCACAAACAGGGGTTTCTGAGCAGCTGGCTTGGCGTACAGCAACTGCCCTGCAGGAAGCACGTCAACCGGTAACCGTCAAGCCGGTACAGCAACTGACGCTTGCCGATTTACAGCAAACCGAACAGGTATTATTTGTTGCTAGTACCTATGGCACGGGCGAAGCACCAGATCTGGCCTCTTCTTTTGAGAAAAAAATCCTGTCTGCTCAAGCTGATCTCAGCCATTTAAGTTATGCAGTTTTGGCCTTGGGTTCTCAGGAATATCCAGACAGTTATTGCAGTTTTGGCCACCGTATCGATCAGTGGTTAAAACAGAATGGTGCCCAGCAGCTATTCAATACGATTGAAGTCGACAATGCCAATAACGAGCATATCCAGCAATGGAATAGTGCACTGGCACAAGTCACTCGACTTGAGCTACAAGCGATGAATATCGATAAGACCTTTGATCGCTGGAGTTTGAGTAAACGTGAAGTCCTCAATCCGGGTAGTCTGGGTGCGCCTGCTTTCAATATCGAACTGACCCCTGAACATGAAGCCATCTGGCAAGCAGGTGATATTGCCGAGATTCAGCCAGGAAATAGCCCAGAACGTATTCATGCATTTATGCAAAAGCACCAGATAGCAGCGGGTACACAAGTACCTTCTATGCAACAGAATATTGAACAGGCACTCTGGGATCGTGATCTGACTCAGGCTGAACCTTTTGATTCTCTGGATCAGCTCCTCACGCAATTACCGGTTTTGGCAACACGTGAATACTCCATTGCCAGTATTCCAAGCCAGCAGGTTTTACGTCTGGTGGTACGTCAGCAAACCGATGCTAGTGGTAATCTGGGATTGGGTTCAGGCTGGCTGACCCAGCATGCGGCTCTCAATGCGCCCATTGCACTGCGTATTCGCAGCAATAAATCTTTCCACCTGATTGATGACAACCGCCCGATTATCTGTATTGGTAATGGTACCGGCATTGCCGGACTATTAAGTCTGCTCAGTGCGCGTAACCGTCAGGACTATAGCCAGAACTGGCTGATCTTCGGTGAACGTCAGCGTGAACACGACTTCTTCTTTGAAGAAACCATTCAGGCCTGGCTGCAAATGGGAACCCTGAAACGTCTCGATCTTGCATTCTCGCGCGACCAGCAGGAAAAAGTTTATGTACACCATAAACTGCGTGAACAGGCTGAAGAACTAAAAGCTTGGATTGCTCAAGGTGCAGTGATTTATGTCTGTGGTAGCATCAATGGCATGGCCAGCGATGTGGATCAGGCCCTGATTGAGATTCTCGGTGAAACAATGCTAGATCAATTACGTCTGGATGGACGTTATCGCCGTGATGTATATTAAGATAACCTGATATGCTAAAAACCGGGCTCAATGGCCCGGTTTTTATTGAAGATACAAAAGCAATAATAAGAATATGAATAAGAAAAAAGGAACTCTGGATGCTCAATCAACTTAAACGAAGTCTTAGCCTGATCTTTGGCTTGATTCTATGTCTCAATAGCGTCTGGTTACTGAGCCAAGGTCAGAGGCATTTTGCTATTGCCTTGTCTACCTTCATTGGGGTGGCATTCATCCTGTATGCCTTGTTTTTTTTCATCTATTCAGCGCTGGAAACAGAATTCCCGATTCAGAACCTTGTTCTGGAACAGTCTCTGAGGCGGATTTCTATTCTGGATCATCAGTGTCGCTGCTTTCTTCGCTTATATCCAGATGTCAATCAACCCGACTGTTCCGGCACGACCTGCTGCAGCGATTTTAGTATTAGGTAGTGGTATTAATCAGGGTCAGCCCTCACCCATCTTAAAAAATCGTCTGGATACCGCAGCAAAATATGCAGAACGATATCCGAAGACTTTAATCATTATGACCGGTGGACGAAATTTCTGGGAGAGACAGAGCGAAGCTGAAGTCATGCAAAGTTATATCCATACGAACTATCCGCAGCTCAACAACCCCATTAGCCTAGAAGATCAAAGCAGGAGTACCCAACAGAACCTGCAATATTCTCAGGCAATATTAAAACAGCAACATATTGATCGAAATGAGCCAATTGCGATTGTCATCAGCGATTTTCACAGCCCTCGTGCTCGCGCCATTGCCAGACATCAGGGTTATCAACAAGTCATCAGCCTGAGTGCCAGCACACCCCAGAATGTTCGCTATAATTCCTGGTTACGCGAATATTTTGCTTTGATTAGTGGCTGGCTACTGAATGAATATTCATTGTTCCAATAAACAAGCTGTTTTAAAAACAATAAATTTAATTTAAACGGATCTGCCTAGGCAAAGGCATATCCGGATTTTTAAACAGTTCAGGTTTTTGCACATAAATCTGATACAGATAATTTTTGATATCAAGTAATAATTTTTCGGGTGCCACCAGAATATTCTGCCCTTCCGGGGTCAGGTCAAGCGAAACAATGGTACTTTCCTGACGTAAAAAGGGAATGACTTTCTCTACAAAATCCTTGAGACCAATTTCCTGAATCTCGTAATTTGCCCAATTGTCTTTAATCAGCAGTCGAGCCAGACCTTTACTTTGCCAGCAGGCAAATGCGCGTTGTCCGGTAGGCGTGGCACATAAGGCCCAGCCATCTTGGTAGAGTGCAAAAATGCCAGCATTGGCAACAATGGCTTCAATATATTGCTTATAAAGCTGTTGAGGATCGAAAGCAGTTTTTTGGGATTTGGTCGCGGCTTTGCGCTGATAGGGATTTCTCATAATCGTGAAATCTTAATATTATTATAATAGAATCAGATTCTAAGGAATAAATAGAGTTGAAGCAAGAAGATATGGTGGGCGCTGACGGGATCGAACCGCCGACATTCTGCTTGTAAGGCAGACGCTCTACCAACTGAGCTAAGCGCCCTGAGAAAAACAACAACGTTGTTTTAAATGACGCAAGACCAACAAGGAATGTAGTCTTGGTATCTTGAAAACTCAGATCTCAGGAATCCAAGCTTTTCATCTTAAGATGGCGCAGCGGACGGGGCTCGAACCCGCGACCCCCGGCGTGACAGGCCGGTATTCTAACCAACTGAACTACCGCTGCATCGTAAGAATCTGGTGGGCGCTGACGGGATCGAACCGCCGACATTCTGCTTGTAAGGCAGACGCTCTACCAACTGAGCTAAGCGCCCTGATAAAGAGTGTCAATCTTTAGTTTATTAAATTCAGGCTCAGGGACCTCAATTTAATTTCTTTTGAAATGGCGCAGCGGACGGGGCTCGAACCCGCGACCCCCGGCGTGACAGGCCGGTATTCTAACCAACTGAACTACCGCTGCATCGCAAAAGAATCTGGTGGGCGCTGACGGGATCGAACCGCCGACATTCTGCTTGTAAGGCAGACGCTCTACCAACTGAGCTAAGCGCCCTCAAAAGGTCTATCGTATAAATGGCGCAGCGGACGGGGCTCGAACCCGCGACCCTCGGCGTGACAGGCCGATATTCTAACCAACTGAACTACCGCTGCATTTACACAATGTCGCTATTGTGGCAAACGAAAATCAAGATCTTAAAGTGGCGCAGCGGACGGGGCTCGAACCCGCGACCCCCGGCGTGACAGGCCGGTATTCTAACCAACTGAACTACCGCTGCAACTATAAGGTCTCAACATGAAAGAGCTTGGTGGGCGCTGACGGGATCGAACCGCCGACATTCTGCTTGTAAGGCAGACGCTCTACCAACTGAGCTAAGCGCCCTTTCTAAACGTCTATCATCGTTTGATGGGTGCATTATAGAGAATCTGCACAGCCTGTCAAACGCTTTTCGGAATGTTTTCCACTTTTTAGGTGTGAGTGATTAAAAAATAGGTTGTTTGTTAAAAAAAACAACACTTTTTGTTTATTTTTTAAGTCTCTACCGAAATTTTTTAATTTTCAAAATGAAAATTGAAGCGAAATTTTGTGTTTTACCCTGCGAAGTTTCAGTCTAACCACACGACATATTGCAATTCTGATTAAGGATTATACAAAGCTTTAAAATACTCGACGTTGTGTTCATGTAATCTTTCAACTGTCATTTATTTTTATTCAGAAAATGCCAGTAAATCTAAGCTTCAAATAATCATTTAACCCATTCCATGCGATAAAAATACCATCTGGATCAGATTAATCAATCTTTTCTGCTGTCTCCACCAAGCAGATTCAGTCCATAAAAACAAAACCATTTTCACATAATCTTAAAATCTAACTTTTATTCGCTTTTCGAAACATTCAGCCTGCCCAGATCTAATGCCTGTTCTGAAATATAGACCAGTGCATCTTCACTGATCAGGTCAAATAATTCAGCGACCTCCGGATTACGCATACGGATACAGCCGTGCGACAGCGGCTCTCCCATCTTTTCGGTTTCTGGGGTGCCATGAATATAGATATAACGCTGATAGGTATCGCAGCCCTCGCCTTGATTAAAACCCGCTTCAAGGCCACTCAGCCATAAAATGCGCGTCAGGATCCAGTCCCGCTGCGGGAATTCTGCCGCCAATTGGGGATTATAAATTTCACCCGTCGCCTGACGTGCGACAAATACACTATTTAAGGGAGCATTCTGACCAAACTTTTCAGCAATCTTGTGCCAGCCACGAGGAGTCTTGCCACTATTTTCAGTTTCACCAATGCCATTTTTACCACTGGAAATCAGATATTGCTTGTTTAGACGGGGCAGATACAGTTTTTGTTGGGCAAGATCAATCAGGATATCGGCTTGATCCAGATGCAAGGTATTCATGACTTGTTATTCTCAGACTCTATTTTATTTGGCTTTATAGGGTTTAACTGATTATGTTCAGATGGCGCTGTTGGTAGATCTGTCTTTTCTGGGTCAACTGTATTTTGCTGAATAATGATCTGATTCGGTTCAGGGCGTCGCCATAACCAGATCGCGACGATCAGCATCGTAATATTGGTAAAGGCTTTTACGGCCAAGGGTGCAGTAGTAAACAGCATGATGATCCCGCTGATCAGCATCATGATACTGGCCAGCCATTTGGCCTTACGCGGTACAGTACCGTGGGCACGCCAATCTCTTAAGGTCGGACCATATTTGGGATGATTCAATAACCAGTCATCCATTTGTGGCCAGCCTTTGGATGAGGCCCAGGCGGCCAGAATCAAAAAGACCGTTGTTGGCATACCCGGCAGGATTGCACCGATAAAGCCCAGGATCACAAAAAGCACCACCAGACTTCGCCAAAACAACACTTTCATACATCAACCCTAACCGCAGAATTCAGGTAGTATAAAGCGTTTTCCGATACTGTCCGTTGTATTTCTGCACTTTTCACAGGTTGTACTATGCCCTTTTCCAGTTTAAACCAAAATCTTGTAGAGGCATGGCAACGTTATCAACATCCTCTGGTGCGTCAACTGGCATTCGCTGTCGGCAGTCCGAATATCCTGTCCGGCATTCCGGATGAACTTGAGCTTATACATCACTTTGAACTGCATGACAGCCAGACCTGGCAGCACTATCTGAGCCGTTACCATCCACGTTTAGAGTTTCTTGATCAGCACCCAGAAGAATTAATTGAATTTGTGCAGCAACTGAAAAGCACACGTTTGGGGCTGCGTTTTGAAATGCTGGTCTGGTTCTGGTTGCTCGATGATGCTTACCATCCCTATCGGCTGCTTGGTCATAGTCTGCAGAAAATTGAGGGTGCAAAGACCTTGGGCGAGCTGGATTTTCTGCTATTCAATACCGATACAGGACAGATTGAACATTGGGAAGTGGCATTGAAGTATTATCTGGCCGAAGCCGATTTTAGTCTGCCGCATTGGTATGGCCTGAACCGCACCGATACTTTAATCAGAAAAATGAAACATTTCACACAAAAACAATTCCAGTTTGATGAGGCTTTGCAGCATCCCATTCAAAGACGGTTTTGCGTCCTCAAGGGACAGCTGTATTTGCCTACACATCATGCTGATCAACCAATTCCCTCATGGATCAATACCGAGCGTCGTCTGGGCTTATGGGGACAGCATATTCCTGCTGCACAGCACGGTTTCTATCGTCTGCAACGACATGAATGGATTTATCCGCAAGCCCGGCCGAGCAGTTCAGCTGCGATCTGGTGGACGGATGGCCTCTATAAAAAGGTCGATAGCAATGACTTTTATATGTATCGCAATCCGGTGCTGATCCAGCATCCATCGCATAAGCCCCTATAAAGCATTACATTTATTAACCGAAGCACTATGAAAACCACATATTTTTTAGAGCGTATATTTTCTACTCTAAGTCCCACATCATAATAATTTTATTATTGATTATACGGAGATGATGATGAAAAAAATTCTTGCTGCTTCATTAATGATGGCTTTTGTATTGACTGGCTGTAACACCGTAAAAGGCATGGGCAAAGATGTGTCTAAAGCTGGCGATGCGGTAACCAATACTGCTGAAAAAACCTCTGACGAAATCCGTCAAAACTAGTTTTTTTCTAAACGCTCACAGAACCCTATCCCAGATAGGGTTTTTTTATATCAGTCGTTCACATTCAAGCCTATATTCGCCTATTATAGAGCCGAAAAAATTATCGACTGTTGAATACCGTATGAGCTCTTCCGCTACCCTCGATTTAAGCCTGCAACTATTACGTCAGCCTTCTGTCACACCGATTGATCATGACTGCCAGAACATCATGGCTGAACGTTTAAAGAAGATTGGTTTCAATATTGAATCCATGCGCTTTGAAGATGTAGATAATATCTGGGCACGCAAAGGCACAGAAGGTCCGGTCTTCTGTTTCGCTGGCCATACCGATGTCGTGCCAACAGGGAATCTGGATGCCTGGAACTCAGATCCTTTTTTACCAGAAATCCGTGAAGGCAAACTTTATGGTCGTGGCAGTGCCGACATGAAGACAGCTTTGGCAGCCATGGTAGTTGCAACAGAACGTTTTGTTGAAAAATATCCGAATCACAAAGGTTCGATTGCCTACCTGATTACTTCAGATGAAGAAGGTCCATCGATTAACGGCACGGTGAAAGTGATTGAAACACTGGAAGCGCGTAATGAGAAAATTACCTGGTGTCTGGTCGGTGAACCGTCAAGTACTAATAAACTGGGCGATATAGTCAAAAATGGCCGTCGTGGTTCATTAAATGCCAACCTTACAGTCAAAGGCAAACAGGGTCATGTGGCTTATCCGCATCTGGCCGTGAATCCGATTCATACCGCCTCTAAAGCCATTGCTGAACTGTGCGACACAGTCTGGGATCATGGCAACGAATATTTCCCGGCGACGACCTTCCAGATTTCCAATATCAATTCGGGTACAGGCGCAACCAATGTTGTTCCCGGCACCATGAACCTATTGTGCAACTGGCGTTATTCAACTGAAGTGACCGCCGAAGAACTCAAAGTACGTACTTTAGAAATTCTGGATCGTCATGGTGTGGACTATGACATTTCTTGGACTTTATCTGGCCTGCCTTTCCTGACGCCAGTTGGTGAACTAGTAAATGCAGCTAAAACCGCCATTCTGAATGTGACGGGGACTGAAACTGAACTATCGACTTCGGGCGGTACCTCAGATGGCCGCTTTATTGCCCCTACCGGCGCACAGGTACTGGAACTTGGCGTATTGAATGCCACGATTCATCAGATCAATGAACATGTCGATATTGCAGACTTAGAGCCATTGGCTGAAATCTATGAGCAGATTCTAGTGAATTTACTCGCCAATTAAGTAAATTCATAACGCAATAAAAAAGGAACTCCATAGAGTTCCTTTTTTATATTTTATAGCTTGGATTACAGCCCGATTGTAGCCTGAATATTCATCATATTCGGAATATGGAACAGCTGTTCATTCATGCGCACATATTGAAAGATAGCAGGATCATTCACCGGCTGATCGACATCAACCACTTCGGAAATACGAATCCGGATGGTTTTCGGCATTTCATTACACATCAAGGCGAAGCGCTGATTGATTTCATCACCCTCAATCACCAGTGCCACCCCATTTTGACGTGAAGGATCATTCACTGCATAGACCGGCAACTGTGCCTCATGCCATTCCACTGTCTTGACCTGAGTATTGCTATCCAGTGCTGACAGGACAATGTTTTGTGGCAATAACATCGGATCTTTGCCATGACAGTCAATAATATAGGCATCTATAAATCCGGTCGATACCGTAATCAGATGCTGAAGTTCCTGCTGGCTAATCTGATCAGCCATTTTACTGCTTGAATTGGTCTGACTCATATATTACCCCTGTTTTTCAGCAATGAGTTGTTGGATATTGGCCAGCAGTTCCGCCTCCTGGAACGGTTTACCCATATAGTGCGTTACACCCAAGCTGAATGCACGTTCACGATGCTTCTCACCGGTACGTGAGGTAATCATGATAATCGGTAAGTCACGGTGAATATCATGGTGACGAACCAGATTGGTCACTTCGAAACCGTCCATACGTGGCATTTCGATATCCAGCAACATCAGATCCGGTCTGACGTTTTCAAGCTGCTCGATCGCATCTACGCCATCTTTGGCAGTGACAATATCATAGCCTTGACGTTCAAGCAGACGCGACGTCACTTTACGTACAGTCACCGAGTCATCGACAATCATCACCAGACGACGTGCATTTGAATTACGCGAACCATCACGCTGATCATTCAGCTGTTTGACACGCTGTGTCGCCTGAATCTGGCGGGCAACATTCTGTCCATCGAGAATCAGACAGACCTGACCATCACCCAGAATCGTGGCACCGGCCACTACCCCGACGTTGGCAAACTGCTGTCCAATCGGTTTTACTACAATCTGCGCTCGTGAACCGACCAACTGATCGACCAGCAAGGCAATGGTTTGACCACTATTACCTTTAATCAACAGCACCGGCAATGAATGACCAACATTATTCAGACGTGGAATCGGCTGGTTGCCAACAAACTCAGACAGATAACGCAGCTTATAGTTTGCGCCATCGATCTTGAAATAGTCATCTTTACTGTTGAAATAGCTTTCCAATGTGGTCGGTGCAATACGCACAATTCGGTCAATCTGCGCCAGAGAAATCGCATATTGCTGATCGCCCACTTTCACCATCAAGGCATCGCTGACCGCTACGGTCGTCGGTACGCGAATCGTAAAGACCGTACCCTTGCCCAGTTCCGAGCTCACTGACACATGGCCGCCCAGTGATTTGATCTCGCTTTGTACCACATCCAGACCGACACCACGACCAGAAATCTGGGTCACTGCTTTCGCGGTACTGAAACCAGGATGGAAGATAAATTGCAGGATTTCTTCCTGATCAATGACTTGATCCGCTTTGATTAGATCCAGACTCAGCGCTTTTTCACGAATCTTCTCCGCATCGATCCCCTTACCATCATCACTAAAGGACACGATTACATCGGTTCCCTGACGGCTGATGTTCAATACAATAGAACCGACTTCCGGCTTGTTCAGTGCGATACGATCTGCAGTATCTTCCAGACCATGGTCAATCGCGTTACGCAGCATATGCTCAAATGGGGTGACCAGACGCTCGAGAATGTTACGATCCAGTTCACCTTCGGTATTCTGTACGATCAGTTCTGCAGGACGGTTCAAGGTGGTCGAGGTTTGACGCACGATACGCTGTAAACGCGGCAACATCCGATCAAATGGAACCAGACGGGTACGCATCAGGCTTTCCTGAATCTCGGCCTGAATACGGGATTGTTGCAATAACAGACCTTCAGTTTCGCGAATCTTGTCGGCCAGTGTACTCTTGAAGTCGACCAAATCTGATGCAGATTCTGCCAGTGATTTAGACAGCTGGTTGAGCGACGAATACTGGTCCATTTCCAGCGGGTCAAAGTCAGCATAGCGCGAGTTCTCTGAACCGTGTTTGGCAATAATCTGTGATTCCAGCTCGCCTTCCATTCGACGTAACTGATCAGCAAGACGTTTGATCGCCAATTCCATCTCGTTCAAGGTATTGCCCAGCTGGCCCAAGTCCATCTCGATACGCGAACGGTTAATCGAGTTCTCACCGGACAGGTCAATCATCTTCTCGACCAGATCAGCAGAGATACGGATCATCTCGTTATTGCTATCGCTGGTGCCGCTATTCGCCCACTCACCCATCATCTGTGGCGGCTCAGTACCATCACCTTCAACAAAGCCGAAGTCGGTACTGACCACCAGATTATCTGTTTTCGCCAGACGCTCAGGCAATTGCGCAGTAACGTCCACATAAGCAATCTTTTTCAGACTGCTGTGCAGCGGCTCAAAACCGTTATAGTCACGCTGGAAAATCGCCTGTCTTAACCAGACCAGCGTTTTCTGCAATAAGCCATCATAGGCATTCGAGTTAAATTGATAGACCGCAAACTGTTCGAAAGTTGTTTCCAGCTCATAGGCGATACTGGCCACTTCTTCAACATCAATCATACGTGCACCACCCTTGATACTGTGGGCAGCACGCTGTAATTGCAGCAATAAACTACGGTCACTACGCTGATCAAACCATTGATTGAGGAGCTTCTCGGCATTCGCCAGAATCTCTTCGGATTCTTCAAGGAAAGATTCTTCAACAATCGATTTCAGTTCGTCTTCTTCAGAGCGTTCTACTGGTGTGTCTTCAGTGGCCTCAGGAGATTCCAAGATTTCCAGTAATTCTTCAGCTTCAGCCAGATCAGTTGCAGGCTGTTCAGTCGTTGCTGACTCTTCAAGTTGCGGTTCAGGAATTGATGTCGCTTCGACCTCTGTAACTTTAACTCCAGTGTTCGCGCTCTCCACAGCAGCAACAGCTTGTCCAGAAACCAATGCCTGAATATTTTGCAGAATCGCAATCGCTTCTGGTGCAGGATAATCAATACCGTCTTCCCGAATAGATTGAATACGATCGGAAATGTTGTCCTGAACCAGACGAATAATCTGGATTAAAGCAGGTGTCACGGCAATTTGCTGACGGATCACCCGCTCATAAATACTTTCCAGTTCATGCGCAATCAAACCGATATGCGATGCTGCGATCATGTTTGCACCACCTTTTAAGGTATGCAAATGACGCATCAGATTATTCAGCGAGGTTGTATCGTCCTGTTTTTTGCTCCAGGTATTCAGATCTTCATCAATGCCTGCGAGCAGTTCATCCGCTTCTTCCAGGAAGATACTTAATAATTCTTCATCAAAATAACGGTTGGTTTCAGCACTTTGCTGCTGTTGACGATCTGCAGCGATGCGTTGACTCAAACCAGCAAAATCGACACTGCCTGTCGCGACAGTTTCAGCCACTTGTGTGGCCTCTGAGCTTAGCTCAATATTTTGATTACTAGTATCTTCAGCAAATATCTCGAGATCCTGCTGCACAAATGCAGACAGTTCACTGAGTATTTTTTGAATCTCATCATTCAGAATGACGCGCTGTCCTGCGGCCAAGGTATCAAATAAATGAATAAATTCCTGATGCGCCTGTGCGAACAGTTCATAAGCATAATCGCTGTTTAGCAGCACTGGCTTTTCAAGCAGCGCATCATAAGCCAATTTCAGGTCGGCAGTGAATTCATGAATGCCTTGCGCTGCCCGGCTTTCTGTATGTGCCAGCAATTCTGCAGCCTGCTGGCTGAGTGCCTGAATATATTCCGGATAATCGACTTGGGCGCGTTTATCAAATTCAAACTCGGCATCCAATAACAGATCAATATCCAGCTCAACCAGTTTAGACACCAAACCTTGCGTCTGAATGCTATTGGTTTCAGTAACTGCAAAGCCATAATCATTCCAGACACGCTCAAAGGTGGCATATACCGCATCCAGTTTTGCAGTATTGCCCTGACGTAGCAAATGCAGATAGTCACTGACAAACTCAGCATACTGAATCAGTAAAGCGGTTTCTTTTGAGGTTGAGACAATTTCATCTTGTAGCAAGGTTTTGAACAGATGCTCTACTTTAGAACTAGCTTCAAAAATCTGGTCAATCTGCGCCATCGATGAACTGCCGCGCAAGGTATGAATCGCACGAATCAACGCATTATAATCTTGTGATTTTTCATCTTCAGTGCGAAGGAAGGTGGCAATCGTTTCCAGATGCTCTTCTGCTTCTTCGATAAAGATCGCCACGGTTTCTTCGATATCACTGCGAACCGGTACTTCTACTGGCGCTATTGTTAGCTCAACTTCACTTGGCTCATTGTCTGCAAGCTCAAGACCTGTCATCTGACCTTCAGCGGTCAAATGATCTGCCAATGCCAGTAATTCTTCCAATGCAGGTTCAGGCGAAATTTGTTGTTGTAATTGTTGTCCCAACAGCACCATTGGACGCAGATCGAGATCCAATTGCTGTACATGTTTGAATTTTGGATATAAAGCATATTGATAGACATTCAGTACCGCTTGGGCAAATTTCTGTACCGTCGGTGTTAGCTGAATCGAACCGGACAAAACCCGGTTTAAGGTATCTTCAACCGCCCAGGCCATTTCCCCTGCCGATTTTGCCCCGACCATGCGGCCTGAACCTTTCAGGGTGTGAAAATGGCGGCGAATGGTCTTCAGATTTTCTTGATGATCTGGATTGCTCAACCATTCTGGAAATAAAGCATTTAACTCAACGAAGATCTCTTCGATTTCCTCAACAAAAATTTCAAGAATTTCTGCATCTTGGTCAAGATAACTATCTTCAGGAAGCGTTGTCGTTTCAACTAAATTTTTTAATATTTCTTTCATAGCTCATGCTTCTTACGTTATGCCGCCAAGAAGGGCGCTCAAACTTAATTGTGACCGTCACGCGATACCTAACGTATGAAGTTAAGTACATCTTGTCGAGGCTTTATCTGTATTTTCTGAATGTGTCTCAACCGCGGTCAAGACACATTTCCCCATCATGTCTGACTTTATTCTGGTAGTTTAAAGTCAGATACAGATTCACGTAATGCATCGGCCATGTTTGCCAGTTCAGATACTGAACGTGCTGTATCGAAGGTTGCACTGGTGGTTTGCGAGGTAATTTCCTGTACGACATTCATCGTGGTCGCAATATGACCTGCAGATGCTGACTGCAGTTTCGCAGCATCAGAAATGTTCGCAATCAGTTTCGCAAGGTTGTTCGATACTGTTTGAATCTCATCTAGTGCTACACCGGCATCTTTAGACAAGTTCGCACCACGTACAACTTCCGATGTAGTTTGTTCCATCGAAATAACGGCTTCGTTCGTATCCGTTTGAATGGTTTTTACCAGGCCTTCAATCTGCTTGGTTGCAGAAGCTGAACGTTCCGCAAGACGCTGTACTTCATCGGCTACGACCGCGAAACCACGACCTGCTTCACCGGCCATCGATGCCTGAATTGCTGCGTTTAATGCCAGGATGTTCGTCTGGTCAGCAATATCGTTAATCAAGGCTACGATGTTACCAATTTCCTGAGAAGATTCACCCAAACGTTTAATACGTTTTGAAGTTTCCTGAATCTGTTCACGAATCGTGTCCATACCCTCAATCGAGCGATGTACGACATCCGCACCGTTTGCAGCAATTTGTACTGAACGCTCTGCTACCACCGCTGATTCATCGGCGTTGGCAGATACCTGGTCAATCGACAGTGCCATTTCGTTAATCGCTGCAGAAGCACCAGCAATTTCTTGTGCCTGATGCTCAGATGCTTCAGCTAACTGGTTGGTAATGCTTTGTGTAGTTGCAGTATATTGCGCAACTTCTTGTGAAGTTTCAGTAATACGCGATACCAGGTCACGTAACTGGTCAATCGCAAAGTTAATCGAGTCGGCAATTGCACCAGTAAAGTCTTCAGATACTGTTGCATATGAACGCAAGTCACCGTCTGCAAGATCGGCGATCTCATCCAGTAAACGTAAAATCGCATTCTGGTTACGGTCATATTCTTCTTGTAAACGGCCTACACGCTGCTTATCCGACAAGCCACGCAGAGAAAGTAACTTGAATACACACAGCAAGAAACCGACTAATAATGCGATCAGAAGGACTGCCGGAACAACCGTTTTAAGACCTGAGTTACCCGATAATTTATTCAGGTTGTCCAAAAGCACATCAGATTGAGAAAAAATAGATGCGGCTGCCTGACGAACTTTTACGATCTGTGTAGAGTTTTTCAGAATAATCGCTGATGCAGATTCCAGTACGTCATCATATTCAGCCTTGATGCCTTCCAGAGATTCACGCAGGGTTGGATCAGCAATACGCTGTACACCCAGTTCAGCAGAACCATTTAACTGTGCATTCAGATAAGAACCAAAAGTTTCGGTATCGGCACTGAAGTCATCCGCAGATTCACGTGAACCATCATTACCTGTCAGTACCAAACTGATTGAACGTAAGATACGTTCTGCAATGAATACCTGGTTTTTGGCAATAACCACCTGGTTCGATGGCATATCTTGACGTGCCATCTGGTCGACCATCAAGTTATATTCCGCCTGAATCCCCGGAATCGCTTCACCAATCGCGATGTTGGTGTCGTATAACTGGTTAATAATCTTTTGTTGCGAGGTAATCAGATCAATACTGCTGGATACTTCTGTCCACTGTTTATCAACAGCTTGCAAAGCATCATTGTTAGAGTGAATACTTTTAACTGTCTCAAGATTTTCAGCAAAAGCTTTTTGCGAGTCAGTGAGGTTCTTCATGGCCTCAGGCGTACCCGAAGCTGTCGCTTCAGTCGCTTGGCGCGAAATCGTTTGCGAGAGGAGACGCAAATCACCCAGACTTTGAGTGAGTTCGTTGGTACGTGGAACACTATAAAAAAGATACAATAAAGTGATCAGTGCGGCTAAAAGACAGCCTGCTGCTCCATAGATCAGCGGTTTTGATTTTTCACTATCACCAAATACACGTGATAACTGATCTACTTGCGTTTGAATCTTAGCTAAAAAAGCATTACCGCCTTTGCGGCCAGTGCTCTCACCTGTATTTTTCTTTTTAAGTTTAAAGCCCATGCAGCCTCTCCCCGGTTGACGCCTTGCTTACTTTCGAGCGCGACATTTAATTTATAAATTTTATAGATGCGTTCATAAATTTTGGATTTTGCAACAGACGACTGAATAAAAACACATGCCACTGCTGGTTGTGCTGATGGAAAAACCCCTGACAATATTCTTGTAAGTTTTTATCCAATTCAGATTTCTTCGAAAAGAAACTTTTCTTATTGAAATGTTGTATACCCAAAACTTGATCTACGACCAAACCCACATACTGGTCATTATGGTTGATGCATAATACTTTTTGAGTCGGTGAAAATTGACTGCTCTGCCCTGATACATACTGCGTCAGATCAGAAACCGATAACAGTCTTCCCCGGATATTCGCCAGACCCAACACCCATGCTTGTGTCTTGGGTACCGGCGTATATTCTGGGGGATAAATCACTTCTGATACCTCCCCCAGCGGGGCAACAAAATATTGCCCCATCATCTCAAAAGCAATGCCCGACCATCGGTTAACTTCATTGCCATTGGAAACGTAGTTTTTATTCCCCCGTTTCGCAATGCGAAGCAATTCGATAAATCCATTTGCTGCCATAGAGCTTATCCTGCATTGAGGTGCTGCTTAATTACATCTATTAATTGTTTTTCATCGACTGGTTTTGTTAGATAATCCGCTGCGCCTTGACGCTTGCCCCATACACGGTCAGTGGCCTGATCCTTGGTACTGACAATCACGATTGGAATATGTTTGGTCGTTGCACCACGTGCAATCTGACGGGTTGCCTGAAAACCATTCACACCCGGCATAACCACATCCATCAGAACTAGGTCCGGCAATTCTGCCTGTGCCATGGTGACGCCATCTGCGCCATTGGCTGCTTCAATCACCTCAAAGCCATGTTTAGAAAGAATCTCTCTAAAGCGAAAAGTTTCTGTCGGTGAGTCATCCACAATTAGGATACGTGCCATGCCAATTCCCCAAAAAAATCAAATATTAAGCACTAATATGGTTACGGATTGCATTGAGCAATTCATCTTTACTAAAAGGTTTGGTCAGGTATTCATCTGAACCCACGACACGACCTTTGGCCTGATCAAATAAGCCATCTTTACTTGATAGCATAATCACAGGAATATTCTGGTAATTCTGAGAGTTTTTGATTAAGGCGCAGGTTTGGTAACCATCTAGGCGCGGCATCATAATATCTACAAAAACGATATCTGGATTTGCTTCGGCAATTTTTGACAAAGCCTCAAAACCGTCTACTGCAGTAATGACCTCATAACCTTCGCGTTGAAGAAGAGTTTCCGCAGTACG
Organism: Acinetobacter sp. RG5; assembly: GCF_031844265.1. Taxonomy (GTDB): domain Bacteria; phylum Pseudomonadota; class Gammaproteobacteria; order Pseudomonadales; family Moraxellaceae; genus Acinetobacter. Next base: position 218,565 of record NZ_JAUZUV010000002.1, read on the forward strand.
ACGAATGGTCTTTGAGTCATCAATAACCATAATTTTTAGATTTTGGAATTTATCGTCCATTTGTTTAACCCTTCCCATTTTAGAAACTATATGCCATAAGGCTCATAGGATTATTTTATTACGATCGATAAACATTTTTAACATAAAGTCACTTGTATTATCAATGAACATTTTCTACACAAGTAGACAAAATCATTTATTTTTAATAACAGCTTCACATTTTCTTATCGTTATTGGTTTTTTTTTGACTAACGGTAGTTTTTTATTGATAAATTTAAGTCTAACATAACAAGATTATTACTTTAAAATAAGTAATTTAGTCAACTTTAAATTCGGGGAGCCAATGATGAGTCAGTTTTTAAGAAAACTTGCTGTCATTGATAAAAATAAAATGACTGGTCAATTCATTGTTGTTGTGCTGCTACTGTTACAGGTGAGCTTAACGTGCGCGAGTAGCAACCAACTCCCGCAAAAAGCCACCTGGTATCGTTATTATGACAGCAAGGGTGTGGCCAATATCAGTACTAACGTCACACCAAATCATATCCGTTATGGTTATGAAGCACTTGACCAGAATATGCAGGTCATTAAACGTGCGCGTCCTTATAATGCCGAAGCGGATATCAGACAGGCGCCACAGCGTGCTCAACAGGCTAAGCGGATTGCCGAAGATCATAAACTCAAGCGTGCTTATAGCAATAGCCAGACCGCTTTACAGAAAAAAAACGATAGCCTGGTCCAGTTAAAAAAACAGATTGATTTTCAGCAAGAACAAATGAAGCAACTGCAAAAAGATCGGGTCATGTTCGTACGTCAGGAACGTGAATATTTACGTAAAGGTAAAACCACACCGGCACATCTAAAAACCATGCTAGACAACAACCAGAAAAATCTCGTTTCCCAAAAAGAAAATATTCAGTCTTTACAAAGTCGCTATCGAAATCTGGAAGCAGAATACGACAAAATTATCGCCCGTTTAAAAGCACTTGAATAAATACAAATAGCTGGTTGTGGTTTTGATTCACAGCCAGCTAAAAGGACTCTTATGCAAACTGCACAGCATTCTCATGATTTAAATATGCCTTCCCCGCGCTCTATCCTGATCATGAGTGCACTTTGCTTAAATATGTTTTTAGTGGCTTGTGATAAAAATGAACCCGTCCAGCAAACCGAAACACCCAAATCCATTGAAGTCATTCCTCAAGATCTAGTTGCAGTTCAATCTGGCAATTCAGTTCAAAAAACTGCATTCACCGGCACCATTCGTGCAGTCAATCAAAGCAGCATACAAGCACAGGTCTCTGCTACTGCCACCAGCGTAAACGCACAGGTAGGTCAAACAGTTGCCAAGGGACAAGTGCTGGTACGCCTGAATAATCAGGACAATGCAGCTCGTCTGGCACAGGCGCGTGCGAATCTGGCCTCAACTCAAGCGCAAGCCAATCAGGCGCACAACATGATGCAGCGTAAAAAGCGTCTGCTCGATCAGGGGTTTATTTCAAAAGTAGAATATGAACAAAGTCAGGTCGATTATCAGGCCCAGCTTGAAAATGTCCGCGCCCAGCAAGCCAATGTCGATATTGCCCAGAAAGCCGATCGTGATGGCACCATGACCAGTCCGATCAGTGGCGTGATTACGCAACGTCAGGTTGAACCGGGTCAAACCGTTGCCATTGGACAAACCCTGTTTGAAATTGTCGATCCGAAACGGCTGGAAATTCAAGCACGCGTACCTAGTGATCTGCAATCAGGTTTAAGACTGGGCAGTCAGGTCGAATACAACATTCAAGGTAATCCAAATCGGCTCACTGCCGTAATTAGCCGGATTTCCCCCATTGCAGATCAGGCCAGTCGCCAGATCGAATTCTTTGCCACGCCGAATGAAACCATTCCTTCGCTAAGTATCGGCTCCTTCGTTGAAGGCAACATTCTGAGTTCACAACAGATTTCTGGCCAGCTGATTCCATTAGATACTATTCAAGACATTCAGAATAAACCTTATGTCTGGATAATACGCCAGAATAAAATTATCAAAGTCAATGTTCAGGTACTAGAACAGCGTTATAGCGACAACATTGCCGTGGTTCAAGGACTAGAAAATAGTGATCAGGTCAGCCGGGTTAAGTTTAGCGAAGCCGATCTGCAAAAAACTGTCACCCTTCGCGCCAACTAAAACCATTCATACAGGATCATTGACATGTGGTTTACCCGAATTAGTGTGAAGTATCCGGTTTTCACCATCATGATGATGTTCTGTTTGATGGTACTGGGACTGGCTTCCTGGCAGCGGATGGGCGTTGAAGAATTTCCTGATGTCGATTTCCCTTTTGTGGTGATCTATACCAACTATCCGGGCGCTTCTCCGGAAACGGTTGAATCGGAAATCACCAAGAAACTCGAAGATCAGATCAATACCATTTCCGGTTTGAAACAGGTGATTTCCCAGTCCAGTGAAGGCCTGTCCATCATCACCACTGAATTTAATCTGGATGTGACATCTACCACAGCAGCTCAGGACGTGCGGGATAAAATCGCTTCTGTAACTGCTGAATTTCGTGATGAGATTCAGGAGCCGATTGTAGAACGTTATGACCCGACGGCGAATGCGGTAATGTCGATCGTATTTGAATCCGACAATATGGATGTGAAAGCGCTCAGTTCCTATCTGGATCAGCGAATTGTGCCACAATTGCGTACAGTCCCGGGCGTCGGAACGGTCAACCTGCTGGGTGATGCGCAGCGCCAGATCCGGATTCAGGTGGAACCACAAAAACTACAAGCCTTTGGCATTGGTGTGGACAGTGTGATTAACACCTTAAAGGCCGAGAATATTGAAGTCCCGGGGGGGACGCTTAAATCGGGTAATTCGGAACTGGTCATTGAAATCAATTCCAAAGTACTGCATCCCCTCGCCTTCGGCGATCTGGTTATTGCCAATAAAAACGGCGTACCGATTTTCCTCAGACAAGTGGCCAATATTCAAGACAGTCAGGCAGAGCTGGAATCGGCTGCCTTTTTGAATGGCAAAACTGCAGTTGCGATTGATATTTTGCGTAGTTCAGATGCAAACGTCATTGAAGTAGTCGACAAGAGCTATGCAACTTTAGAAAGTATTGAGGCGCAGCTTCCCCAAGGCACTACTTTACAAGTAGTGGTAGATTCCTCCAAAAGTATCCGCGGCACCATTGGCGATGTAGCCCGCACCATTATTGAAGGTGCGGTACTGGCTGTGCTGATTGTCCTATTATTTTTAGGCTCTTTCCGTTCAACTGTGATTACCGGTTTGACCCTACCCATTGCACTCTTGGGTACGCTGACCTTTATCTGGGCCTTTGGCTTTAGCATCAATATGATGACTTTACTGGCGCTGTCCTTGAGTATTGGTCTGTTGATCGATGATGCAATTGTGGTGCGTGAAAATATTGTCCGGCATACCGACATGGGCAAAGATCACGTGACTGCTGCACTCGATGGCACCAAAGAAATTGGTTTAGCTGTTCTGGCCACAACACTGACCATTGTTGCCGTATTTCTGCCTGTGGCCTTTATGGGCGGAATTATTGGTCGTTTCTTCTACCAGTTCGGGGTCACGGTGAGTATGGCCGTTCTGATCTCGATGTTTGTCAGCTTTACCCTGGACCCGATGCTTTCTGCGCACTGGGCAAAAAAGAAAAAAGATCCAAATAAAAAACCAGGTCGGGTGAAACGTTTCTTTAGCTGGATCTCGAGCAAGCTGGATAACTTAAGCCATGTCTATGAAAAATTGCTGAAACTGGCACTGCGCTTCAGATTGATTACTTTATTAATTGCTATCGCTTCATTATTTGGTGCTCTGGGATTGTCCAAACTGATCGGCACCGAATTTGTACCGGTTCCGGATAAAGGTGAAATCCGGATCAAGTTTGAAACACCGGTCGATTCATCGCTTGAATATTCACAAGCCAAACTGCAGCAGGTGGATCAGATTATTCGGCAACATCCGGATGTCAAAGCCACCTATGCGGTGATTAATAGTGCAACCGACCGCGGTAAAAACCATGTCAGTTTACGGGTGACCGTGACGCCGCGTACTGAACGTGAAAAGACCCTGAATGAGCTAAATAATGAATTCCGCCAGCGTCTGCAATCGGTTGCCGGAATCAGCATTACCTCGGTGGCATCCGCCGATGAAACCGTTTCAGGCGGTCAGAAGCCGATCATGATTTCGATCAAAGGTCCTGATCTGGATGAACTGCAAAAAATTTCTGATCGCTTTATGACGGAAATGGCGAAAATTAATGGCATTGTCGATCTGGAAACTTCATTAAAAGAACCAAAGCCAACTCTTGATGTACAGATTAATCGCGTCTTGGCCAGTGATTTAGGTTTATCAGTCAATCAGATTGCCAATGTAGTGCGTCCGCTGATTGCCGGTGATGATGTCACGACCTGGCAGGATGAAAAAGGTGAAACCTATGATGTGAATCTGCGCCTGACCGAAGACCAGCGCAGCTTGCCTAGCGATTTACAGAATATGTATATCACCTCAAATAAAACCGATGCCAATAATCAACCAATTCTGGTTCCGCTTTCGAGCGTGGCCAAATTTGAAGAAAAACTCGGTGCCTCGCAGATTAATCGACGTGATCTGGCACGTGAAGTGCTAGTCGAGGCCAATACCTCAGGACGTCCTGCAGGCGACATTGGTACGGATATCAGCCGCTTGCAAGAAAATTTTGATATGCCACCGGGTTATAGTTTCGATACTCAAGGCTCCAATGCCGACATGGCAGAATCCGCAGGTTATGCCCTGACTGCGATTACCCTGTCGATTGTATTTATCTATATTGTGCTCGGTTCGCAGTTCAACAGTTTTATCCATCCTGCGGCAATTATGGCCTCACTACCATTGTCGCTGATTGGCGTATTTCTGGCCTTGTTCCTGTTTAATTCCACCATGAACCTGTTCTCGATTATCGGCATTATCATGCTGATGGGACTGGTGACCAAGAATGCGATTCTGCTGATCGACTTCATCAAGAAGGCCATGGATCGCGGCGAAGATCGTTATGATGCGATTATTGCCGCTGGTAAAACCCGTTTGCGTCCTATTCTGATGACCACCAGCGCGATGGTTATGGGCATGGTTCCACTTTCCCTAGGGCTAGGTGAAGGTGGGGAACAAAGTGCACCGATGGCGCATGCGGTGATTGGTGGGGTAATTACCTCTACCCTGCTGACCCTGGTGGTGGTGCCGGTGATCTTTACTTACCTGGATGACTTTAAGAATTTTATGCTGCGTCAGGCACGTAAAATCATGGCATAATTTAATGCAACACAATGAGGTGACATTCCCAAATGCTCACCTCATTTTTTATTGTATAATCCCTGCTTTAACGCTTAATTTTTTAGGACAGTTTCCATGCGCGCGAGTCGCTTTTTATTTGCAACGTTAAGAGAAACCCCGAACGATGCTGAGGTTATTTCCCATCAGCTGATGCTTCGTGCCGGTATGATTCGTAAGTTGGCTTCAGGTCTATACACCTGGTTGCCGATGGGCGTTCGCGTATTAAATAAAGTTGAAGCGATCGTTCGCGAAGAAATGGACAAAGTCGGTTCACTTCAAGTCTATATGCCGGTGACTCAACCTGCATCTTTATGGGAAGAATCAGGTCGTTATGTACAATACGGTCCTGAGCTTTTACGCTTCAACGACCGCCATGGCAACCCATTTGTTCTCGGTCCGACGCATGAAGAAGTGATCACTGACCTTGCACGTAACGAATTAAAAAGCTACAAGCAATTGCCTGCAAACTTTTACCAAGTACAAACCAAATTCCGTGACGAAATTCGGCCACGTTTTGGCGTAATGCGTTCACGTGAATTCATTATGAAAGATGCCTACTCTTTCCATGCCAACCAGGAATCACTGCAACAAACCTACGACGACATGTATGCAGCCTACTGCAAAATCTTCACCCGTCTTGGTTTAGATTTCCGTCCAGTACAAGCAGATACCGGTTCAATCGGTGGTTCAGGTTCTCACGAATTCCACGTACTGGCTTCAAGCGGTGAAGATGATATCGCATTTTCGACTGAATCTGACTATGCAGCCAATATTGAAATGGCAGAAGCAGTACTTGTCGGTGAACGTGCGGCACCTACACAAGAACTCAAACTGGTAGATACACCAAATCAAAAAACCATTGCAGATGTATCAGCATTCTTGGGTACGAACCCTGCTCATTCAGTAAAAGCCTTATTGGTTCAAGGGGTTGTAGCGAAAGAAGGTCAAGAGGCACCAGTCGTTGCATTATTCCTTCGTGGCGATCACGAACTGAATGAAATTAAAGCTGAAAAACATCCTTTAATTGCTGCACCTTTAACATTTGCTACTGAAGAACAACTTCAAGCACTTGGCTTAACTGCTGGCTTTGTTGGTCCTCAAGGTCTGGTCGAAAAAGGTATCACCGTCATTGTTGATCGTGCAGCATCCGTATTGTCTGATTTTGTTGCGGGTGCAAATGCAGCAGATCAACACGCAACTGGTGTAAACTGGGAACGTGATGCACAGTTCACTGAAGTTTATGACCTACGTAACGTGGCTGAAGGTGACCCATCTCCAGATGGTAAAGGTACGCTTCAAATCAAACGTGGTATCGAAGTGGGGCATATCTTCCAGTTGGGTCAAAAATACTCTGAAGCTTTAGGTTGTAAAGTCTTGGGTGAAGATGGCAAACCATTCACTGTAACAATGGGGTGTTATGGTATTGGTGTAACGCGTGTAGTAGCTTCTGCAATCGAGCAGAACTTTGATGAGAAAGGCATTATCTGGCCAACTGCCATTGCACCGTTTGAAGTTGCCATTGTGCCGATGAATGCACACAAATCTCCACGAACTATGGAAGCTGCGGAAGCACTCTATGCTGAATTACAAGCTGCAGGTTTTGACGTATTACTTGATGACCGTAACGAACGTCCGGGCGTGAAATTCTCTGATCTTGAGCTGACAGGTATTCCACACCGTATTGTAATTGGCGAAAAAGGCTTAGATGCGGGGACGTTTGAATATAAAGGCCGCCGTGATGCTGAATCAGTAAATATCTCGAAAGAAGAATTATTGGCGAAGATTGCTAAATAATTTCGCTCTCTTATAAAAAATCCCGCGTAATGCGGGATTTTTTATGGCTATAAACTAGCAGAACTTATGCCCACCAAAGCAGTTTGAAGTCACATTCTGGTTTTGTAGCAACTTATCCATTAAGGTTAAGGTTGCGGGAGTTCCACCATTGTAGTTAGTAAATTGACCGACATCAATATTTAATTTACGTACGACTGGCACATTTGCAAGCGAACCTACAGCTTCACCTACATTTACATTAATCAAATTTTCAGGACGTAACAGGAATTCTGAAATAGCTGTGGCAACTTGAGGTAATACAAATGAAATATCCACTTCATCTGTGGTTTTTAATACCCCTAGTTGGATCGGATCTTTAAAAGACATCCACCAACCTGGTTTGGCAATATCAGCTGCATCTGCTCCTTGCCAATGTACATTTTGACTTTGTAAAGATAAATAGCCGCCTGTACCATTTAAAGGAATATTATGAATCATGTTCAAAGCCTGGACAAAGGTAATGTCCATATTCAGATTATCCAGACTTGAACCGGCCCCCATTTGAAAGAAAGAATGAGTTCCCAAATTAAGAAAGTCAATTAATGGGTCGAACTCCACGTATAGTTTATCATTTGAGAAATTTGGTGTACCAATTACATCGTTTGGCAAAGTTGCGCCAGATATAGGCGCTGCCAAAGGAATCGAGGTAATACTGGAACGAATATTCGTCACAGTTGCCGACTTTAGTCGTTGTCCAGTTACAATAGTCTCAGGCATGGTAAAGTCCACCCGCATGGAAGGCACAGTAATTCCAGTATGGCCCTCAGCACCAGGCTTACTAATAAATTCACGTGTTTGCCCCAAGGCCTTTAAATTCCCTTGAATTTTTTGATCACTTGCATTACCGAAAGTTCCGGCCTTTGTTACAGACTCGCCCGTAGTCTGCGCCATTTTCATATAGCCACTAAAACTTTTGAGACCATCATTCGGATTCTCAACGTTATCAGTTCCCATGGTCAAAAGCCCGACAATTTTATCTGCACCTAAGCGAAAACCCACTACTTCTCGGGTAGAGGCACTTCCGCCATTTTTAATCGCAAATTCAATAAAAGGATTATTTATACTGGCACTAGTATTAGCCCGATCACCGGAAAAGACAGGATTCCCTTCAGCATCAAAGCTGGGATTCAATCCACTTAATGCTAAGTTGGAAATATCAATATCACAGCCTGTTCCACCGTTACTTCCACCACAACCGAGCTGTAAAGTTTTAATATTAACGTTCAACTCCATCAAAGCCTCAACGCTCAGCTTATGAAAGTTAATCCCTTGAGATGAATCATAAGCATTTTCTAGATTTAATAATGCTTGCGCATCAACTGCAGATAAAGCGTCATCATCTAAAGCTGTCATTGCAAAACTTTGCTGTGTAATCACACACATTGCCAAAGCCAGACTATTCAAAAATATTTTTTTCATTTTAACGTCCTTATATTCTTATTAACGTGGTGTGATTCCCATCGTGCTACGTATGGTTCCACCCGTCAGTGCAATACTTGCCATGTTTTGCATATTGCCATTGGTCGCCATGGCAAAATTGGTTTTAAATGGTGTTGCAATATTATTTTCATAATTGAATTTGACCTGATTATCCAAAGTCACTGTATCTGCACTAACACGAACTTTTGCTTTGACACCCAAATGACCTTCCATCCGGTTAAAGTTAATTGACGAAGTTTTTAATACCCCGGCTGAATCAATATCTTCATTGGCGATACTAAAATAGCTACCTAGATTATCTTTGTTTGCAGTTTCTTCTGCGGTAAGGGGTCTAAACTTAAAATTTGCATCAAATGACAGGAAGTTGGTATCTGGTGAATCGCTGGTCGGATCCACTCCTGGAATGATGAGGAGCTCGCCGTTTCCATCAAGTTTAAAAGCAATATTAGTCAGGACATCATCACGTTTAGAAAAATTATCATGAGGCACATAGCTTCCGCATTTAGTGACCGATGCATTGGTACAATTATATTTAGATCCTGGTAATTGACCAATCGCAAGCTCAGCTTTAGCTCCAATCAGCAGTTTATCGGCACGAATATAAATACCTTCATCTTTATAACTAATAATCCCTTCCGACTTGATCAAAGCATCGATATTCCTAAAACCAGCATAATAGTTAACAGCCTCACCATGATCGCCATTTTTACCATCAATCAATATAATCGAGGTTGTGCTTGGTAAACCGGTTTTCTTGTCAATTCCATAGCCTTCTGTAGATGCCATAATGTTATACGCAATTGCTTGCTTATTGTTTGTTCCATAAGTCGTTCCAGACAAGGCAACATTGGCATTTAAATTATAAATAGGAATACCGATTCCCCATGAACCACCATCGCCACCAATTTCCGCCAAAGAGTTATCTGATATGAAACGTGCTTTAGCAGCAATGGACTGAAAATCCATTCCACGTACGGCGATATAGGCAAAATCCTCTCCATTCGTGGTGGTACTGAGTGTCTGTTTAAGTACAGTGCTACTACTACCTAAAGTCTTTTGCATATTTTCATTGATTATGAAATCGAGACTTTTTGCAGTAATAGTATTTATATATATATTTCCAAAGTCGATATAAGCATTTTTACCGTGTAAAGCACCGGCAGCATTACGTGTAGTCAAGGGTCTGAGCTTGGAGAATTGCACAGCATGGCTTCCCTTACCGGTATGACCAATCTCAAGTGTTGTAGGTGCCATAGTTGCTGGAAGCCCGGTACTATTAGTACCTGTAAAATCTGCAGACAAGCCTAGATTCAACCCACCTTCTCCGACCAGGCCACTGTAACCTGTTGCAGCTTTGTCCTGACGTTCTAGTACACCATTCACCTTGTTACTAACATCAAAAGTACCTATCTGGGTTTGATCTGCACTCATGGATAATCTTGCGTTAGTGACTGCACCCGAAGCTCCTAAACGCATAATATTTTTGCGTTCATTATTTGGCGTATTATAACGCAGGTCAATATTAACCCCTGGATTGGTCGGATTAACCCGGCCAGCCGCGATATCAGTAATATCTTCAGCACGCTTTAGATCCACATAATGATCTTGACTGCCATTTCGTGTGGTGAGTACCACGCCTTCATCCGGGTCAATGTACATATATCCTTGACCCGCGAAGTTAAAGTTAAAGTCATTCAAAATCAGACTATTTTCGCCTAATTTATGACTAATCGTGGCATTTTTAAGTTGAAAATCGATACTGGCAATTGAATCTTTATTAAATAGACCTGCACTGGTTTGTAATAGCACACTAAGCGGTGTAGAGGTACTAATCCCTAATCCACCCAAAGTTTGATTAGATTGAGTACCCGTAGTCCGAATACTATTCGCAGATTGACTACATGGATTGGTCGTACAGGCGATCTTTACCAATTTTAAATCTGCAGTGGCTTGAAAGGGTGAAACACTTGCAGCTAGCCGAAGTCCTGCCCCTTGTGAAGTGGCACCTACATCTATTTCAAGTTGACTAATGATTGGTTTATTATCTTTTCCAATAATCTCAACATTATGTAGACCTAAGCCCATTTTAGTATTGGCAGTTGGATTTGGATCATACCAATTGGCTTGAGCAATACTGGCTTTAGAGATTTCATGAGTAATCACCATACCATCTTGTCCAGTGACTTCACTCAATTCCTGCTCTTCAATAGTTTCAAGTGCATAACCTTGTTGTATAAGACACATGCATACCGTTAGCAATTTCAACTTTATTGTTGTTTTTTTCATTTTTATATCCTTATGCTGTATTTGACGTTGTTACTAACAACGACTTTGTGCCCCACCTGTACAGTTATAACCAAATATTTTCAAATTGCCTGACATATGCAGATTTCCATGAATGTTCAACCCCATAAATCCTTTTTCAGCACCTTGATCAAACGAAGGAACATCTTGGGGCGCGGTTGTATAAGTTCCATCGGCATTATAGGTACGCCCTGTATACGTACTATAAACACCTGTATTGGCATAACCTTCCAAGGCGCCAGCACCTGTACCCGTTTCAATGGAAACTGTATTAAAGCCTAAATTACGGATCTTTAAAGGCTGGTGATCATAAAAGGTAATTTGCATCGCCGTTTGTGGTTCATTACGATGATTAATGATGGTTGTACCATCAATTGAAAACTTATCAATCTGAATCGTGCCTTGAATGCCTTTAAAGACTAACCACTTTTTATTTCCATTGGCATCGACATGGTTATTCGGCACTATTGCCAGACGGCAAAATTGTTTTGTTGCTCCACAAGCGGTGGGATCTAGAACATAAAATACTTCGAGCGGGTTGCCACTTCCATCAAGCCGAGAAATTTTATCTTTACTTAAATCTGTCGCATAAATATGGTTTAAAGATAAAGTCCAGTTAAGATCTGCTCCGCCTTGCCCCACGGTATTGGTTAATGCTTGCTGATCAAGGGCTTCCAATCCGGCAAAACTGGTCATAGAGGTACATAATAATGCACAGAGTGTTACTAATTTGGACATTCTTATACTTCCTTATAGACCAGTTGTTCTAATTTTCAGATGCTGAATCAGGACCCCATCAATGACAGCAGATCCAAAATTCTTACTTATACCATCAGTATTTTTAAATACGATTCCTGTTGAATTCACACCATCCTTGGCGCGCAGCATATTTGTCCCTGAGATACGTTCTGTAGTCCCTATTGAGATGCTACTGTGAGTCGCATTACGCCCTTGATAAAGTGCGGTGGTATCTGATGCATTATTTTTAATCGGTGTACCACAACTATAGACATTACAGGTCGAACCCTTTAAATCTGTTGTACCCAATCCGCCCCCATAATTTTGATAAATTTGATTATAAATAGCAGGAATATTGGGAATACGTGTCACTTCTAAAATAATATTATTGCCTTCTGAACCGACAACGAAAGGCTGGTACATATTACCAAGCACCAAGTTAATATTTGGACTATAGAGATATAAACCCTCAGAATCATGAAATATAGGAGCATCACTTCCATTCAAGGCCGGGGTTGGAACATTACCATCAAGTGCATCTGTTTTTGCTGCGGTACTGAGACGAATACCTTTACTGTTAAGATTACTATCGCTACTGCTTAGAGTTTCTGGTCGATCATTGGTATTCAGACGAACAATACTCGCCATACCCAATGTTTGGCTGTAATTCTTATTGTCAGATTCTAAGGTTTGAAATAACCGAACTTGCGAGCCATTAAAACTCAGACCATTGGCAACAAATTGGGTTCTTAATCGGTAATCCGTATCAAGTCCTGATATTGGCCCACCTGTTATAGGATCTACAGCATTCGAGGAGTTAAGCTCACGTGCAAAAATATCACTCCAGAAGCCCAGCTTGATATTATTATCACTTTCAACCCCTGCGATTGGACTTAATGGGGCCTCCAAAGCAATATAGCCTACATCTTTAGCAGCGTCCTTAAACTGTTTGACGTTTTCAGTTCCTGCCCGAAATAACCAGGGATTATCTGCTGATCCCCAGCTGAAACCCTGATTACTGTATCGTGTGCTTAAAGAACCATCACTTTTCGATAATGCCAGACCATAAATAAATACATCGGCTTTAGTTCTTAAAGTGCTCACAGAGCTTTTAGCAGCTTCAGTTTTAGCAGCCTGATCTGCTCTAGCAATGATTTCAGCCATAGCAGCACTATCTGCATCCTTCATTATTCCGGCTAAAGCAGCTTCCAATTTTTTATCGTAGTCTGCTTTAATTAGTGCAAGAATTCTTGCATCTACAATCGCTCCAATAATATTTTGTCTATCAACAGTCGTACTCCATTCAGTTGAAGGAATTGATTTCGTCGCATCCTTACCATAAAGAAGGTCAATCATTTCCAATGTATTTGTTTTGGCCTTATTATCTAAACCAATTAGATTCCCCGGTGAGTGATCAAACATTGTTGTGCCATCATCGACTAGACTATATTGAATTAAAGCGGGTTTACCGGCTCCATTATAATAATCATCACGACGTTGGTCATAATAGGCTTTCATAAAGTCTGTATTATAATAATAATCGACTAATTCTTGCTTAAATGCGTCTCGGTTTGTTTGTGTATCATGAGTATTCTTAATCGTATTATAGTTATTATTATAAAAATCAGTTTTTAAGGTACCAAAGGCTTGCTGATACTCAGTTGCATAATTCTGCGTTCTTTCAACATGAAAAGTATTATCATATGTAGATTTATAAACTTTGTCGTATACACGCTGCCCAAGTTGGTTGTAATTTTCACCAGTCGGAATGATACGAATAAATCCTGTATCCGCCTGCCCCGGATTTGCAATCTCTCTGGCGTAACTGGAACCTGCAGAAAGATCTTTAGGACCTTGAAACACCATTTTAAAATCATCAAGGACGAGCGCAACACCCTCACCTGTGGTGTCAGAAAGAGAAGAATCTGATAATTCCTGCATCGCATGTGCAGAAGGCAACAGGCTGAAACCGATTGTCATCGCCAAATAACTTTTGCGAAATTTAAATATATCTTTTATCTGAGTCATCTCACTCTTTCCTTTTTATTCGATGCTCCGCACCTTATGCTTCAGCTTCCCAGCCGCCAATCTTTGATTTTTTATAATGCATTGCATCTTTTTTATGGTTATGCGGAATCCATTATGCTGATTTTTAATACAGATGCCAAAGCCAATTAGGCGAAAAATAGCAGTTTCCGATGAATGAAAATCTCAAAAAAATAAACGGGACATAAAGTCCCGTCATTCAATATTTTAAAACAATTAGGTCTTCGGCAAAGTAACGCCTGTCTGACCTTGATATTTACCACCACGATCTTTATACGAGGTTTCACAGACTTCATCAGATTCAAAAAACAGCATCTGCGCTACACCTTCACCTGCATAAATACGCGCAGGAAGATTAGTAGTATTTGAAAACTCTAAAGTGACGTGTCCTTCCCACTCTGGCTCAAGCGGAGTCACGTTGACAATGATGCCACAACGCGCATAAGTAGACTTACCCAAGCACACGGTCAAGACATTACGTGGAATGCGGAAATATTCGATGGTACGCGCCAAAGCAAACGAGTTAGGCGGAATGATACAAACATCCGACTCGATATCAATAAAGCTGCGTTCATCAAAGTTCTTCGGATCGACAATTGCAGAATGCACATTGGTGAATACTTTAAATTCACGTGCACAACGCACGTCATAACCATAGCTGGATACGCCATACGAAATCAGCTTTTGACCATTTTCATCCAAACGTACCTGGTTTTCTGCATACGGTTCAATCATGCCGTGTTTTTCGCTCATTTCGCGAATCCAACGATCAGACTTAATTGCCATTGATATAATCCAAAAATCTTAAGAACAAGTTATTGCGACGTACTTTAACTGAAATTGACACTAATGAAAATAAGTGAAAGGCTTAGAGCTAAAGTTGCCAAAAAATTGCTGATTGAGATCAGCTTATAAACTTAAAAGTGCAGAATAGCTTAAAGGAATGGAAAAGCTCATTAATACCAGCGAAGCCGTTTTCTGCAGGTTTTTCTGATTGAGCCAGCGACTGTTTTTTCTGGCCAGGATTGAACCCAGAAAAGTCCAGAAGAATGCAATCGGGATCAACAGAAGCAAGAAAACCAGCATATGAGTCACATAATGTTGGCCGCTTTTCCAGACAATGACAGGAAAGATCGCTGAGGCAAATAAAAGTGCTTTAGGATTAAGCAAGGTTGCCAAAAATAATTCTCGTGCGCGAATCGAGACATTTTCAAGATTTTCGCTTATTTCTGCAGTCCGCCATAATTTCACAGCGAGAAATAGAATATAGCCAGCACTAAAAAGTTTGAGAATGGTCGGTAAAAGCGGAAGATGAACGGAAATTTTTCCGATCAGAATGCCCCATAAGCTAATGGCAATCAGATAACCAAAGGCTTCCGCAGGAATTAAACGAAATGTTTTTTTAAATCCGACCTGAATGCCTGAAGATGCCAATAAGGTATTGGTTGGGCCTGGTGTTAAAAGAATGGTTGCCACTAAACCAATAAAAAACCATGAAATCATAGTTTGACCTCGCTCTAATCCGAGTAGCATAGAAGAATTCGGTCAGTGCTGCAAAAAAATAATTGTAAGAGAACATATAACCTAAAATTTAAATTTATTTATTTTAATTAATTCAAATGTTTATATAAGCTTTCAGGATAAACACCCGATAGTCATTTCAGTCAATTTCGATCATTTAAATCGAGCTAATTTTAAAAATAAGAAATAAGAAGCCCTAGCTTTTAGCTAAGGCTTAAATATCTGAATTGTCTATAGAATTAAAAAATTCGACTATGGTCTTTCTCTGCTTTAGGTAACTGCGCTGCAATTTTCTCTGCAATCAGCATATAGCTTTCTGCAGCAGCATCTCCCGCGATCACTGACGGCGTTCCAGCATCGGCATTTTCACGAATTTTAGCATCCAAAGGTAAACGACCCAATAATGGGACTTGATATTGCTCAGACAGTTTATCGCCACCGCCTGTACCAAAAATCTGTTCCTCAAAACCACAATTTGAGCAGATATGGGTCGACATGTTTTCAATCACGCCCATGATCGGAATCTGCACGCGGTTAAACAATTCAATGCCTTTGGTCGCATCCAGCAAGGCCACGTTTTGTGGCGTTGTCACAATTACTGCGCCCGTTACCGGAATACGCTGCGCGAGAGTTAACTGGATATCACCTGTGCCAGGTGGCATATCAATCATCAGCACATCAAGGTCTGGCCATAGGGTCTGATTGAATAACTGCATTAATGCACCCGTGGCTTTTGGACCACGCCAGGCGACTGGAGTATTGTGATCTCCAGTTAAATGGCCAATTGATAATACCGCCATCCCATAGGCTTCGATAGGGACAAACTGCTCTGCTTCGATCATTGGCGTTTTGCCGGCATTGCCGAGCATAGTCGGAATACTTGGGCCGTAAATATCGGCATCTAGTACGCCTACGCGCAGGCCTAATTTCTGTAGAGCCAAAGCCAGATTTACAGTCGTGGTCGATTTACCTACGCCACCTTTACCAGATGACACCAGAATCACATTTTGAATCCTTGGGTGTTTTGGAACATCACGCTGTTGCGGCGCAGCTTTTTGAATAGGTGGATTATTTGGATCAGCTTCTTCTGTTTTTGCAGGCTGTGCCGACGCATCAACCACAGGGGGAAGATTGGGTTTTGCTTCCGCTTTAGGCTCGCTTGAACAGTTTTCACCTTCAGCATGGTTATGCCCGCAACCCCCTTCTTTCTTATGTCCAGTTTTCTGCTGAATCACATGCATATTCAGTTCTTTAATACCACATTTTTGCAAAGCTTCCGCCAGTTCATCATGAATCTGTTGCAGCTGCGCTTTTTCTTCTGGATAGGTATTCAAAGTGATTTGCAGAATCTCACCCTGTACATTGACCTGCGTAATACGATCTTTCAAGGTATTGCTGGAATTTGGCAAGATATAGTTTTGCAGTACGTTTTGCACAGCTTCTTCGTTCACCTCCTTGGAAGGCGAAAAAACCGATTTAAGCGAAGAAAGCCAAGACATAGGTTACTCCAAAAATGTAGATCGACATCTGAATCGCTTAGTTTAACGGGGTTTTAGGCGAAGGTTAAGCACTGTATTGGAGAAGATGAAACAGATATCTTCAATTTCCAACCATTTTACTCGGTTTTTTGAAATGTTTTATGAAATCTTGGTGAATAGAAATAATGAAAGAAAAGAGAGATGGACTATTTTGATGTAATAAATTTTTTTTATTTATCTCGAGCGTGTTAAGCCACTTTAACCTTCTGTGATTAAAGTGGCTCCATGATCACAGACTATTTATGATTTTTATTGTTTTCAGATTTGTCCTGTTGATCCTTGGTATTTTTATCCTGATCTTGTTTCGATTCATCCTTTTTAGACTGAGAGTTGCTTTCTGAATCTGTATCTTTGGCATCTTGCTGCTGATCAGAATCACCTTCCTTCGATTGATTATCTTTCATTTTATTCATCGTATCAGTTGCCATCTGTTTCAGCTCAGCGAACTTAACCGAGGCTTCGCTGAATAAGTCTGTGATTTTCTGTCTGGTATCTTCAAACTTATGCATGGCTTCATCTTTTAAATTTGCCATACCTGCCTGCTGATCGGTCTGACCATCTTTAGCATTTTGTTTATCTGACTTGTTAGATGACTTATCTTGAGAAGTATGATCCGCTTTGGCTTTTTTCGCATCATCCGAACCTTGCTCAGCATTTTGCTGGTTGTCAGATTTGCCATGTTTCAGCTCATTCAGAAGCTTTTCACCTTTTTGCAATAGCTCTTCACCAATCGCTATCGCTTTGGCTTTTAAGTCATCCATCTTAAAGCTTTCAGTTTTTTTATCAGACTGATTCTCTTGAGAACTGTCTTTTTGCGCTGATTGCTCAGCATTTTCCTCTTTACCGTTATGCTGGGTATCAGACTTCTGATCAGCATGGGTCTGGGCACTTTGCCCGTTCTTATGTTCCTGATTATGCTGTTTATCCAGCTCGTTTTGCTTTTGCTCTTTTGCAAGCTGATCATTCAATTCGCGTGCATGTTGTTCTTTATCTTGATTTTGCTTCGACGTATTGTTTTGGTTCTGCTGAGTCATGAGGTACCCTCCTTAGGCATATCATATAACCAATCAGCCATTTTTTTAGCACAAAGCATCACGCGAATCGGGCGAAGTAAGCAAACTGCAACAAAGCCTGTACAAGTTGTTGCTATTGTTTGCAGGATGTAGCATGAGCTGAGTCAAATCTGTATTGAAAAGCTCTATGCTAAAGATGATGCAGGCTTTTGTATTCGGGCTGTCCAAGTCCATCTATTCGCAGGGTTTCAGCAAAGCATTTCTTTGTAATCCCCTCGGCATCATGTAAAATTATGGCCCATTGCATAATGAATACGAATGAGAGAGTGAATCCGTGCGTAAAATTTTAGTCACCAATGCCCTTCCTTACGCCAATGGCCCGATTCATATGGGTCACTTACTTGGCTATATCCAAGCAGATATTTGGGTACGTGCCATGCGCGCGATGGGTCATGATGTGACTTATGTCTGTGCGGATGATGCTCACGGAACTGCGATCATGCTACGTGCCGAAGCGAATGGCATTTCACCTGAAGCACAAATTGCCAATGTGCAAAAAGAACATATCCGTGACTTTGACGGTTTCGGTGTGCATTTCGATCATTATGATTCTACACATAGCGATACCAACCGTGCCCGTGCATCTGAAATCTATGTGAAAAACCGTGATGCTGGCAATATTGCAGTTCGCCCGGTGACCCAGCTTTTTGATCCTGAAAAAGGCATGTTCCTGTCAGACCGTTTCATTAAAGGCACCTGTCCGAAATGTAAGGCGGAAGATCAGTACGGCGACTCATGTGAAGTCTGCGGTGCAACTTATAATGCGACAGAATTGTTGAATCCGCATTCCACTTTAAGTGGCGCAACACCAGTTGAAAAATCATCTGATCATTACTTCTTTAAATTGCCAAATTTTGGTGAATACCTGCAAAAATGGACTCGTGATGAAGGTCGCCTGCCAGTATCGATTGCCAACAAGCTGGACGAATGGTTTGAAAATGGCTTGAACGATTGGGACATCTCACGTGATGCGCCATACTTCGGTTTTGAAATTCCAGATGCACCAAACAAATACTTCTATGTGTGGGTCGATGCGCCAATTGGCTATATGTCAAGTTTTGAAAACTACATCAAGACCAAACGTCCTGAGTTGAATTTTGACGATTTCTGGAAAAAAGATTCTGAAAATGAAGTCTATCACTTCATTGGCAAAGACATCGTATATTTCCATGCCCTGTTCTGGCCGGCAATGCTTGAAGGCGCTAACTACCGTACGCCATCAGGCTTATTCGTAAATGGTTTCTTGACGGTAAATGGCCAAAAGATGTCAAAATCTCGCGGCACCTTTATTAAAGCTGAAACCTATTTAGAGCATTTAAATCCTGAATATCTACGTTACTACTTTGCGTCGAAACTTTCTGACAAAGTTGAAGATTCAGACTTAAATCTGGATGACTTTGTACAAAAAGTGAATTCAGACTTAGTCGGTAAAGTAGTCAACATTGCCAGCCGTTGTGCGAAATTCATTAACACTAAATTTGATAACAAGTTAAGCACGACATGTGCTGAACCTGAATTGGTACAAAGCTTTATTGATGCAGGTAGCTCAATTGCTCAGGCTTATGAAGCACGTGAATTCTCTGCGGCAATTCGTGAAATCATGGCGCTGGCAGACAAAGCCAACCAGTATATCGACGAGAAAAAGCCTTGGGCACTTGCTAAGCAAGAAGGTCAGGAACAACAGGTTCATGATGTATGTTCTGTGGGAATCAACCTGTTCCGTCAATTGGCAGTGTATTTAGCGCCTGTATTGCCAACTTTGGCTCAACAAGTTCAAGATTTCTTACAACTTGAAAACTTCGATTTTGCTTCTCGCGAAACAATTCTAGTGGGTCATGAAATTGCATTGTTCCAACCGTTGATGCAACGTGTAGATCCAAAAGCTGTTGCTGCCATGGTGGATGCATCTAAAGATTCTTTAGCTGCTCCTGCTGTTGAACCAGCTAAAGCTGAAAAGAAAAAAGAGAAGAAGGTAGAAAAGAAACCTGAACCTAAAGCCGGTGAAGCTGAAATCATTAATATTGATGATTTTATGAAAGTTGACCTGCGTGTTGCTGAAGTTTTAGAAGCGGCTACGGTTGAAGGTTCTGACAAATTGCTTCAACTCACTTTAAACGTTGGTGAAGCTGAGCCACGTAATGTGTTCAGTGGTATTCGTGAGTTCTACCAACCTGAAGACTTAAAAGGCAAACTGGTGGTGATGGTGGCGAACCTTGCGCCACGTAAGATGCGTTTTGGTATTTCAAACGGAATGGTTTTAGCTGCGGGTAATGGCGACGGTGTTTGGGTAATTTCACCTGAATCTGGTGCTAAACCGGGTGATAAAGTGTCTTAAGATTTTCAATCTTAGATGATAAGAAAAGCCTCTACTGATGTAGGGGCTTTTTTTATGCCTTTAGATTCCCTCTCCTTTTTTAAAGGAGAGGGTTAGGGAGAGATCAGAAACTATTGCCTTACTTTTGAAAGATCAAAAGTAACAAAAATCTTTTGTTAACTTGATGATACTTCCATGTATCACAAGTGAACGGCGACATCCATGTCGCCTCCAACTAAATTAATACCATCACTAAGTCAACTTTTTTATTACATCGAACAGACCAGATTTTTAAATAAAGTATTGGCTTAACACTATTTTTAGTTTGAAATCATTTTAATTTGAGCCAAAAAACTTGAGTTGCAATATTTAAATACTCATATGCAACATTAGTTTTTTGTGCAAAGGCTTCATCACGAGTGATTAGATATTCACAAAAACAACCATAAGATGCATGTGACATGTCACTGAATGATGCAATAAAACGCTTTTCTTTATGTAATCCTTCATCTTGATAATAACCGATCAGATTTAATATAGTATAAATTTGATTTACTTTTTGAAAAATATAGTATTCCTGCCCTGAACCAATTAAATTTTTCAATTGAAAGAAGTCATCTAACTCATTATTTTCCAATTCAGGATTGTTTTCTTGAAGTAATTTCCATATTTGATTTAAAGCATTTGGTAATTTAATTTTTTGTAAGTTATCATGATTGATATTCAATGATTCTCGTAAAAATTTATGAGGTGATTTTTCTTTATTAGACTCTTCTAAATGCCTTACCGATCTCTGAATATATAATTTATATTCATCTCGCTGATTCATTAGGTTAGGAATTTTAACTTTAAATTTTTCTATTTCTGATAAAAGATAGTCATCTTTGTATGTACTGTTTTTAAGATCACTTAAAGATTTTTCTAAAAATAGTAATAAATTATCAAAAGCTTCAATTTGTTCGTATTCAAAAGTTTTAAAATCCTTTACACCACCATATAAAGCAAATAAATTCTTAGTTGATGGATTAATCATTTTGTTTAAAAAATTATTTTCAATGTAATTATTAAAATGAACTAGTGGATCATCCCAGGATCTAAAAATAGTATTTGTTAAAGTCCCATGCTCATCAGTAGTTAAGGCGATATAGTGTGCATTTAACTCCCTTAAGATATCTAAAAACTCAACACAATATTTACTGCTTTTCCCCTTTATTACTGATCTGTAAATTTCTTCTAAAGTAATGGGTGAATAAACAGCTTGTACTTCTTCTTTTAAATATCTAAAAAAATCTGAATCTCTACTAAGTATTGGCTTTTCTTTATATTCACTAAATAAGTCTAGAATATTTTGATCTAAATAAGCTAAAGGTTTTCCTGAGTACTCTGGTTCGCTCATACAATGCTCTCATTAAGTAATTATCTATTTTCTTCGAAATAATCCATCAAAAAAGCCTCTATCTCTAGAGGCTTTTTATTACTGGGTCACTTAGCCTTGCAACACAAATTCCCAAATCACATAGCCCAGTCCAAAACCAAGTAGTGAATATAAGGTAATAATGAAAAATACAAAGCTGGCATTGTTTTTTCTTTTCCAAAAACTCATCGCGACACCCAAAGCTTGTTCGTAATACCCCATGTTAACGAGCTTTTCATAAAAAGTGAAATGTATCTAAGCATTTTATTTATAATAATATTTTCATTAAAAATAAATTCTTTACTTTCAAAAAATCAATATACAGATTCAGACTGATTTTTTAGTACAGATGACAAATCAGCACTTCCATTTTAAAAAATGGTAAATATATTCATATTCTTTTTTGCTGGCATCCGTGCTAATACATAGAATTGACTTTAATTACATAAGAATAGCTATGAAATACTTCACTTCTTCTCTCATCGTGTCATTGCTTGTTTTAGGTTCAATGGCGGGTATCTCTCAAACACATGCACAATCCGTTTCTAGCACCCAACAACAAAAACAGGTTCCCGGTTATTATCAACATAACTTCGGGGATTACCAAATTACTGCCCTGCTAGATGGCACCAATTATCTGTCCAAAGCCTTATTTAAAGATATTCCAGCAGCTCAAGCCGACCAGATATTGAAAAAATACTACGTCGATCAAGCTAAAGGCATCCAAACCTCCGTGAATGCCTTTCTGGTCAATACAGCCAAGGAAATGGTTCTGGTCGATAGCGGGACTTCAAGCTGTAATGGTCCACACCTAGGTTCAGTGTATTCCAATTTAAAGGCTTCAGGGCATAAACCTGAACAGATCAATGCCATCCTGCTCACGCATTTACATCCAGACCATGTATGCGGTATAAGTAATAATAGTGTTGCCAATTTTCCCAATGCCAACATTTATGTGTCTCAAGCTGAACTGGATTTCTGGATAAATCCCACAACGGTAGAAAAATTACCAAAAGCCAAGCAGGCAGGTTTTTTGGGCACAGTCGATAAAATCAAGAAAGCCATTGCACCCTATCAGGCCAAGAATCAGCTCAAAACCTTTAAAACCGGCGATAAAATCCATGCTTTCGATGTTATCAGTTCGGCTGGACATACACCGGGGCATTTTGGTTTTAGCTTAAAATCTAAAGGTCAGCAGATGGTGTTTATTGGAGATATTGTGCACTCACATACGCTGCAGTTTGATCGCCCACAGACCGGCGTTGACTTTGATGTCGATCCGAAAAAGGCGATCGAAACCCGCTTAAAATATTTTGCTGAATATGCGAAAAATGGTCAGACGGTAGCAGCACCACATTTGCCATTTCCGGGGATTGGACATATTTATTCTAAAGACAATAAAAGCTATCAATGGATTCCGGTACATTTTAAAGATTAATTGAATACTTCAATAATTTTATCTAAGCATGAAACCCTAATTTTTTAGGGTTTCATTTATTTTAAATATCCTTCAGCCAGATTCCCTATGACTTGGTAAATTTAAAACTTGAATGACGCTTTGAAATTTAAAAGCAATAGTTTCGTTTATTTTTAAATTTTTTCTTAAAAATCTTTCAATTTTTACGTGCACCTTTAGCATGCTTTTTTAGCACCGTTTTTCTTACGATAAATATAAACACCTAAAAATATAATATAAATCTGAATTTTATGAACTCTCGCCATGTCTTAGTTTGGTGCAAAAAAATAGTAACGTGCTTTATATCGAGTCTTATCAATTTCAAGAAATTCTTCATCAAAATTTCCCTTGCTTAGCCCTCTTCTACAATCAATTTGCCTCTATATACTGATTTTCTTTTGTGATCCCGCGCACTAAATTGGAACGCACCATGCAAAATATAGACTTATTATTTCTTCTTCTCGGTGCAGTTCTAGTGCTTGCCATGCATGCTGGATTTGCTTTTTTAGAGCTTGGAACAGTTCGACATAAAAACCAGGTCAATGCCCTAAGTAAAATTCTAACCGACTTTGCCATCTCCGCCATCGCCTATTTTTTAGTGGGCTACTATCTTGCCTACGGTCAGCACTTTTTCCATGATGCTGCAACCTTGTCTGCCGATCATGGCTACAATCTGATGCGCTGTTTTTTCCTGTTGACTTTTGCTGCAGCAATTCCAGCGATTATCTCTGGAGGGATTGCAGAGCGTGCCAAAATGCGTTCACAGGCTTTAGCGACATTATTTCTGGTTGCGCTGATCTATCCGTTTTTTGAGGGTATGATCTGGAATGGCAACCTTGGTTTTCAGGATTGGCTGACCCATGCATTTGGTGCAAGTTTTCATGATTTTGCCGGCTCAGTTGTCGTTCATGCAATGGGCGGCTGGATGGCACTTGCCGCAATAATCCTACTTGGTGCGCGTCATGGCCGTTACAAAAATGATGGCCGGATCACCGCGCATCCTCCTTCATCAATTCCTTTTTTGGCTTTGGGTTCATGGATTCTGATTGTGGGATGGTTCGGCTTCAATGTCATGAGCGCGCAGCGGCTGGATGCCATTTCTGGACTGGTCGCTATTAACTCTTTGATGGCCATGGTCGGTGGAACAATAGCAGCCAAAGTTGCGGGGAAAGATGACCCGGGCTTCCTGCATAATGGTCCCTTAGCAGGTCTGGTGGCGATTTGTGCAGGATCAGACGTCGTTCATCCCTTGGGTGCTTTTTTTATCGGGATCAGCGCCGGCATTATTTTTGTGAAACTCTTTACCTATACCCAAAATAAACTCAAAGTGGATGATGTATTGGGGGTTTGGCCTTTGCATGGCGTTTGTGGTGCTTTTGGCGGATTAGCTGTGGGTATCTTCGGTCAGCAATGGCTTGGAGGAATGGGAGGAGTGTCTTTAATTTCACAACTCATAGGTACAGTGCTGGCGATTGTCATTGCTTTGGCGGGTGGTTTTTTGGTGTATGGCCTGCTTAAGGTTTTGATGGGTATTCGCCTGACTGAGGAAGAAGAGTTCAATGGTGCAGACTTGTCGATTCATCGTATTTCTGCTAATTCGGAAGAAAATACTTTTTAATAGACATAAAAAAAGCCTCTACGACTAGGGGCTTTTTTTATTTATAAGCAGAGCATCTAGATGAAGTAATTACTTCATACCAAAAATTAATTTTAAGCCAAGTACCGTCATAACTGCGCCTGCTGCGCGGTCAAACAAAGCCTTAAACTTCAAATAAACACGACGTGGCTTTTCCGCAGATAATGCAACTGCGACTAGTGAACACCAGCCTGCATCAATAAAGAAACATAAGACAGGCAAAACAAAATAAAAATACGTTGGAATTTCTTTGGGCAATAACGCGGTAAAAATACTGGCCAGCACAATCGCAATTTTGGGATTGGACAACTGTGTGATTAAACCAGTGGTAAAAGCACGGCGTAAAGACATCTGTTTGCTAATGGTTGTATCCGCTTCGATCGGATCTTTGGCATGTTTAATGATTTTAAACGCCAGCCAAAGTAAATATAAACCACCACAAATTTTTAAGGCCAGGTACGCTGAGGGTACAGCCAGTAAAAATGCCTGCAAACCGAGAACCGCCAGCAGACCAAAAATCGCTGCACCGAGACCAGTACCCAATGCAGTAAATAAACCATGTTTACGTGAAATGGCAATTGAATTTTTTGCCACATAAATAGAAGTTGGCCCGGGACTCATTGCGCCTAACATCAGGGCAAAAGCAATCGAACCTAAAATCCAGAATGATTCCACGAGATAACCTGACTTAAAAATTGAAGGGCTATTTTAAGCAAAAACCTGACAATTTGCTGTAAAAATTTCTGGATTTGTCATGAATTTCAACTATAGCAATTACTTAAGGTTTCAACTCATCCTGAGCACTCAAATGCTTGTCTAGCAGTTGATAGTCCTGCTCATATACAGGTACGCCACCAATAATCATGGTACGGGTTTCTGTTTTAGGTTTATTCAACGCATCATCACAGCCCGACAGACTGAGCAACATGCCGACCAACACAACATAGGATAATATTTTCATTATTCTACCCTCCTCAGGGTTTCCTCTGTTTAGATTAGCATTATTGCTTAAATAGTCAGCAGAATATTTGTGACAATCTACAACCAATTCGACAGCGATCAGCTCGCTATTGCCTATTCAAAAGCTCTGATTTTTAGCACTTCCGCTATAATGCCTCCTTCATAAACTTTGCGAACTTTTATGTTTGAAACCATTGCCCAAAATATTCCAGATCAACAGATTAGTTTTCACGATATTACTTTAATAATACGTCGTCTGGATCTGGTGCATCCGCAAATCTCGGGCAACAAGTTTTTTAAACTGAAATACAATTTTCTTGAAGCCAAAAGACAGGGTTATCAGCATATTCTGAGTTTTGGAGGCGCCTACTCCAATCATATTGCCGCCACTGCATTTGCCGCACAGCAGTTTGGTTTTAAGAGTGTTGGAGTGATTCGGGGTGAAGAACTGGCTGATCGACCATTGAATCCAACATTAGCCACCGCCCAAGAATTCGGGATGCAGTTGCATTTCGTCAGTCGTGATGAATATCGGCGCAAGCAACAGCCTGAGTATTTGGCCGAACTCGCTCGACAATTTCCTGAACATTATGTGATTCCTGAAGGTGGAACTAATGCTCTGGCGATTCAAGGGTGTCAGGAAATATTAAAAGATAGCGATGCGCAATTTGATGTGATTTGTTGTGCAGTAGGCACCGGTGGCACCATCAGCGGATTGATCGAAGCCAGTCACGCGCATCAACAGATCTTAGGATTTTCCGCACTGAAAGGTTCATTTTTAAAAGATGAAGTCGCCCAACTAATGAATAAAACCAACTGGAACATTCTCGATGATTATTGCTGTGGTGGCTATGCCAAAACTAGTGCAGCCTTGGTACAGTTTATCCGGGATTTTGAAGCCGAATTTTCAATTCCACTGGAGCAGATCTACACGGCTAAAATGCTGATGGGGATTTTTGATCTGATCGAGAAAAATTATTTTCCGGCTGGATCAAAACTGCTGGTCATTCATAGTGGTGGTCTGCAAGGCCGTAATATTCCCTTTGGTTTTACAGCAACCTAAGCTTGAATCGGTTGATTGTTATTTAAGGCAATTAACCCTTTAACCAATCGGTAGATATGCCAGATAAAGACCAGAAACACGATCAGGAAGCCAATCAAGATCACGGTCAATAAGCCACCGACGATATAACCCAGCAAACTGATCCAGAAGGTTTTAATTTGCCAGTCGACATGACTTTCCAGCCAGGTGCCACGCATTTCATCACGCTTGATATAATTCATCACAATCGCAATAAATGGGGTAAGGCCAAGAAAGAATCCTAAAATATAAAGAATATATGTAATCAGATTATATTGTTTTAAATCTTCCACACTTGCCATTCGCTTTTCCTTGTTATTATGTTTTTAGTTTGTACAAAAACTATGCATGAGTTTTAGGCAGCTTTCAAATATTTTATGTTTAAAATCCGCTGCAAATCTGCAATCCCTGGACTGATTTTTCTGGAATAGAGAAAGCTGAAATAAAATTGTCTATAATGCTTCCCTTTTCTTCTCCCTTGAGTGTGTGATGTCTTCCAAGCAATACGATGTTCTAGTCATAGGTGCCGGTGCCTCAGGTTTAATGACGGCGTATATGGCTGCGCAACGTGGGCGTAAAGTCGTGGTGGTGGAAAAAGCCAATAAGGTTGGCAAAAAAATCCTGATGTCGGGCGGTGGTAAATGTAATTTCACCAATATGGAAGTCGAACCAAGCAATTACATTTCACACAATCCACATTTTGTGATTTCAGCTTTAACGCGTTATACCAACTGGGACTTTATCGGCTTGGTATGTGAATATGGCATTGCCTATGAAGAGCGCAAACATGGGCAGCTATTTACCTTAAATGGTGCAAAAGATATCTTGTCGATGCTGCTGGCAGAATGTGACAAAACTGGGCTGGTTGATATTAAAACCAGCTGCGAAGTGAAAGCAGTCAATCCAGTCGATAATCAAGGCTTTCAGGTGGCAACCTCACTGGGATATTTTGAAGTTGAATCTGTCGTCGTGGCATCCGGTGGTTTATCGATTCCTACGCTTGGCGGTTCAGGCATTGGCTATGAGATTGCAAAACAGTTTGGACATCACGTCTATCCAACCCGTGCCGGACTGGTTCCATTTACCTTCTCTGACGGATTTAAAGAAGTCACCACGCGCTTAAGCGGTAATGCCGTAGAAGCAACTCTCTCGAATGAGCTTAATAGCTTTACCGAAGCACTATTGTTTACCCATCGCGGTTTGAGTGGGCCAAGTTCCCTGCAACTTTCCAACTACTGGAATGTCGGTCAGAGCTTTAAGGTCGATTTCTTACCGAGTGTAGATTTACTGGATTTCTTTAAAACGAAAAAACGAAGTCAGCCCAAAGTCTTGCTGCGTACATTACTGAATGAATATTTACCGAAAAGTGTGGTGGCTGAATTACAAAGTCTGATCTGGACTGAAAGCGCTGAAACTGCCATTGGCAATATCAGTGATGACAAGCTGGAACAGATTGCGGCACGTCTGCATGGCTTTGAAGTGAAACCTTCAGGAACAGAAGGCTACCGTACAGCGGAAGTGACTTTGGGTGGTGTAGACACCACGGAAGTATCCTCAAAAACCATGGAAAGTAAAAAGCAGAAAGGTTTGTATTTTATTGGTGAAGTGCTGGATGTTACCGGACATTTGGGCGGCTATAATTTCCAATGGGCATGGTCATCGGCACATGCCGCATCGGAATATATTTAATCAATAGATAATCTGGTTTGCTACTTAACTCATTCCAGATAGTCTGTTTTAAACAGGTTGAGATTGGCCGTATTTTTTAAACGGTCAATCGTCAGCTGCATTTTTTGAGCTTCTCGCAGACATAGCGGTACGTCATCTGCTGAAGATGCCATGAATTTATGTTGTAGTGCTTTCCACCTATTGTTGATCTCCTTTTCTTTATATTTTTAATGCAAGAAAAATACCAAAATCATTTTAGTATTCACTTGAATATTCTATATTTTTTAAAAAATAAATTCTATTCCTGGACTGAGCAGGATTGACTCCTCAGTTAAATTCGTCTGTCTCTGGTATTTTCTTATCCAGCTCTCGCTCAGACTGCTCGTCCTGTTTGCTCTTCACAAAAACAAATCGATAGGCAGCGGTAAAAAAGCCAAGCGTAATTCCTGCAATGACTAAAGGAGCCAGAACTTTGTTAGGTTTTTTGGTATTCATTCATTTTTCCTTATGACTGAACAAAATCGACCACATGAGCGTGGTCGATTTTGCTTAAAGATAACAGGTTATTTCAGGTCATCTTTTTTCTGAATAGAACGATCAATATCGACATTCGGCTCTTTTTCTCCAGTTGAACCAAATGGATTATTGACTGGCGGATGAGTCGGATCGACTTTTAGTGAATCTGGTACGGCTTGATCCGCATCCGGATTGACCGGATCAATACCCAATGATTCATCATCCTGCGGTGCAGTGGTAAGGATTGCCGGGGTAGTATGAGATAAATCCGTACCCATAGGCATATTCTTGTCTGAATCCTGATTTGGCATGATTCCTGCTCCTGGAGTTGTGATTGAAGAATCGCTAGTGCCTGTAGCAGTTTGCGAACCACCAGAGGACTGGCTCATTGAGCTATCTGTAGAACTCATACCCATCGCCGCACCTGTAGTACCTGACATGTCGGTTGCACTTGTACCTGTGGTCTTGCCACCTAATCCAGAAAATATGCTGTTCTCAGCTTTTTCTTTGACTGGGTTAGGGTCTTTGGCCTCTCGTTTGGCTTTATCAATCAAATCCGTGAGTACACGTTCCGCAGGTTGACGGCCACCCAGACCAAATGCCAAGGCGAATGCCACTGCTACAGCCCCCAAAGTTAAACCAAATGCCAGGTTAACAATCGAATCGGCAATACCCATCGCACGCAGACCCATTGCCACAACCAGCCCCATGATCAAGACACGAACCAAATTGGCTAACCAGCGCGAGCTGTTATATTCACCACGTTGTACGATATTCGCAACAATATTCGCCAGCCAGAAACCGATTACCAGAATCACCGCACCAAGCAGGATGTTGGCACCAAAGTAGATGAACATTGCAATTAGGCCACTGATCTGTTCAAAGCCCAGACGGTTCGCTGCTTCAGAAACTGCAAATAACATGGTGAATAAAACGATCAGGAAACCGACTACACTTGAAAGTTTAGTCGTGCCTAAAAAGCGTTGGATATCCAGTTTGGCAGGAATTTCATCAACACCTGTACCAGCAACTACTTCAACCACCAGACGTGCCACCAGTTTAGACACCACATACGCCAGAATCAGGATTAACGCAGCAGCGATGATATTTGGAATGGCATTCATGATTTCATACAGCATGGCTGTAGCAGGCTGAGAAATAGCTTCAATACCTAATGCTTCAAATGCAATGATCAGTGCCGTAATGATTACCACGGCGAAGATAAATGAACCAATCACCTGAGAAACATTCGAGTTTTTGAAGATGCCTACTTTTTCAGCATGTTGCTGTACGTTCAGACTGTTTAATAGTCCTTCAACAATACCGCGCACAATTTTCGCCAGGATATAACCGACAAAAATGATGACTGCAGCAATGAAGATGTTTGGTAAGTAACTAACAACATCGGTCAGCATATTTTGAACTGGTAACAACAGACCGTTGAGACCCAAAATAGACAGCACGATTGGCAAGAACAGTAATAAAATTAACCAGTAAGCAATTTCACTGATGTTTTTACTAATCGGACTGACACCAACTTCAGCACTGAGTTTTTCATCGAGTTGCGTTCGGTCTAGCAGTTTTTGTAGCCCTATCTTGACCAGATTGGCCACAATCCAACCTATGAATCCGACTGCAATTGCACCTAGTAACTGCGGGATAAATAACAGGAACTGCTGGATCATATTACTGAATGGACCGCTGACACTGGTAAGATTAAGCACGTTCAGCGCACCAATCACGGCAATAATCAGAATAATCCAGAACACGACGCGGGCGATAATGCTCTCCACATTGGAGTGATGACCTGTCGCCGTATTTAAATGTGTATTGGTGCCCAGTTTCTGCAAGAGCTTTTTAACACCTGCCGAGACCAGTAACGCAATGATCCAGCCAATTACTAATATGGCAATTGCACTAAGAATGGGATGGAACTGATCCCAGTAGTACATGGCATCGAAGCCACCACGCGGGCTTCTCATATAATCATTCATGTTGTTCTACCCTCTTTGTTATTAAGCTATTTATCTGAAATCGGGGGCATCTCCCTGAAACAATCAGCCCCTTCTTTTTCCGGATTCATATTAGATTTGATGTTTTCAGGCTCAAGCCAGGTAGATGGCACTACCTTAAAACATCACCATCCATTGCAAAAAAGCCCCAGTGGTTCACTAGAGCTTTTCAGGTATTTTCAGTTATTGAGTCGCCTGTCCATCAGTCGCAGTTGCTGTTGCTTCTGTGCCATCACCCACGGTTGCTGTAGCTTCCGTTCCATCATTCATGGTGGCGGTGCCTTGTGTAGGCTCACCGACTGGAGTTGAATTATTTGGGGTAGCAGGCTGTACATTCGGATTTGGATGTCCTGCAGGAGCATCATTCGCATCTGGATTCATGTCAGCAAACATATAGAACAGTAGTGCGAGTAAAAAAATACCGACCAAAATCAAGATATAAACAGGGATACGCTTTTTCTGCGTCACGTCTGCCTGATGATTTAAAGGTGGTTTTTTATTGAAATCATCGACCATAACCATCCTCACTCTTTGTTATTCATAAGTAGATTTTTAGAATAACAAGCTGTGAATAGGGCTTCTGTGACAAAACATGGTGAGATGGTGACGGGATGTAAGTCACTAATCCATCAGAATTCTCTGCTAGATGCTACTTTAAAATAGCCGTTTGGCTGGGCTATGTTGCATATCGACTGGGGTTTCGTGTTCATCTTTCAACTGCACCCCTGAAAGCTGTAACTCACAGGATTTACGCATCAATGCGACCAGTCGCTGGATAGCTAGTGGATAGGCCAAGCCCGCAGAACGGACATTGGAAATACAGTTGCGCAAGGCATCATGACACCCTTTAAAAGCATTATAAGTGTAATAAATTCCCATACTATCGGGTGAGCTCAAACCCGGCCGTTCGCCAATTAGCATGACCAGCATTTTCGCCTGTAAAATTTCTGCCAATTCATCACCCAGTGCCACACGACTGCCACGGGCAATCACTAAGGGGGCAATCTGCCAGCCTTGTTCTTTGCATGCCTCTAGCAAGGCCGGAATAAAATGCAGGCTATTTTCCTCAATGGCACGTGCTGATAGTCCATCTCCCAGCACAATGGCTACATCCCAATGTTGCTGATGTTCGGCCCGGTATTGCTGCAATATCGTTTTGGACTGTTCTGAAAGCACACGCCCAAGATCGGGACGTTTAAGATAAAGATCTTTCTCTACCGCCTGGCTTTCAATTTCCAGAATAGGCAGTCCCGTTTTAGCTAAGCCAGATTTTAAGAATTCAACATCAAGTGGCTTCAGTACCGCATCTTTAGCTTGCGCATGTGCCAACTGAAATTCCAGACTTGGTCGAGTCGGCAAGCTGCCCCCAGTTCGGCCCAGGGCAATCCGCGCATCGGTAAAAGCTTTTAACTTCTGCCAAGGATTATCCTGTAATTGGGACTCAAATTTCACATCGGCAATCAGTTTCATAGTACTTCCTCAAGACAGGATTAGACGTGAAAATTGCTTCGGTAGCTCGGTCGGCCAATGCAGCTGATTGGACTGTTGTGCCAAAATGCCTTGCTGTTGTAGCCAGTGGTCAAATTCAGGAGCTGATTTTAATCCCAGTAATTGCCGGATGTAGAGCGCATCATGAAAGGAGGTCGTCTGATAATTCAGCATCACATCATCTGAACCGGGAATACCCATGATAAAATGCAGTCCGGCATTGGCGAGTAAGGTCAACAGTACATCCATATCATCCTGATCGGCATCGGCATGATTGGTATAGCAGATATCGCAACCCATTGGCACACCGAGCAGCTTGCCACAGAAATGATCTTCCAGCCCGGCCCGGATAATCTGCTTGCCGTTATATAGATATTCCGGCCCGATAAAGCCGACTACAGTATTGACCAGCAAGGGATTAAACTTACGCGCTACAGCGTAGGCACGCGCTTCCACGGTCTGCTGGTCCACGCCATGATGGCCATTGCTAGACAAGGCACTGCTCTGTCCGGTTTCAAAATGCATGACATTTTGGCCCACGGTGCCGCGTTGCAGGCTTAGAGCGGCTTCATAACCTTCCTGTAACAGCGCCAGATTGATGCCGAAACCGGTATTGGCTTTTTCGGTTCCCGCAATAGACTGAAACATTAAATCAATCGGAACATTTTTATTGGCGAGCTGAATGCCGGAAGTGATATGGGTCAAAACACAAGATTGAGTCGGAATATCATATTCCTGAATAACGTGATCGAGTAGTTTGAGCAGCTCAGTCAAATTCTGCAGATTATCTGTAGCTGGGTTGATTCCGATGACTGCATCACCATTGCCGTACATCAGCCCATCCAGAATCGAAGCTGAAATTCCCATCAGATCATCAGTCGGATGGTTCGGCTGCAAGCGGGTGGAAAGATGCCCTTCCAGACCAATGGTATTTCTAAACCGCGTAACTACACGACTTTTTTTGCCACCAGAATCAGATCCTGATTACGCATAATCTTGCTCACTGCCGCCACCATTTCTGGAATCAGGCCCATTTTTAAAGCAGCAAGTTTTTCTGTGGTGGCATCTGCACTCAGCAGCCAGTTACGGAAATCTCCGACAGTAAAATGCGAGATCGGATAAAAGGCATCAGCATCATGTTCATCCAGAATCAGGCGGGTGATTTCATCCTCTTCATAAGGAACCACTGCTTCTTGCAAAAACTGCTGTAACGGTACCTCTGCCAGACACATTTGTGCAGCGATACGCTCGGTTGCATCCACGGCCGCAATCCCTGCCAGCTGATCACCAGAACGTTCAGGGGTAGCCTTGGCCAATAAGGTTTTTAAATCCTCAAAGACATAATGCTGACTGGCCACATTGATCTGATACAGCATAAGCGTATTCTCCCTGCAAGATGGTTTATTTCAATTCCTTTTCTGCTGCCTCGATACGCGCAAATTCTTCTTCCGGCGTACCGGCCACCAGATGATGACGGCTATACAGCAAGAAATAGAGAATCAGTGCCACGTAAATGGCAGCTGCCATTAGCCAGACTTTTGGATCGACCAAGAAGCCTGCGACCACTGCAATGGCTGCAAGCACTAAAGCAATCAATGCTGTGGCAATGCCGCCCGGTGCCTGATAAGGACGTGCCAGATTTGGTCTGGATAACTTAAGTTTGATATATGACATCATCATCAAAACATAGGAAATCGTAGCACCAAAGACCGCCATCAGAATCAGCAGATCACCTTCACCTGAAAGGGACAACAGGAAGCCAATAATCCCCGGAATAATGATGGCCAAATAAGGTACATGATTGCTGTTGGTCAAGGACAGTTTTTTCGGTAAATAACCGGCACGTGAGAGTGCAAAAATTTGACGGGAATAGGCATAAATAATCGAGAAGAAACTGGCGATCAGACCTGCCAGCCCGACAAAATTCAAAAAACTCGCCATCCAGGTATTGGCACCATAGACTGCCACCAAGGCATCCACCAGCGGTGCACCAGAATCTTTAAGCGTATCTGCACCTGCTGCGCCAGGACCGAGCAACAAGATACTCAGGGCAAAGAATGCCAGAATCAGCATGGAACCAATCAGACCACGCGGTAATGATTTGGCTGGCTCTTTGGCTTCCTCGGCTGCCAGCGGCACCCCTTCAACTGCCAGAAAAAATCAGATCGCATAAGGCACTGCTGCCCAGATAACCCAATGGCAGGAAACTGCTTGCACCCGCAGCTTCAGTATTGACCGCAATATCAAACAGGTTTGCACTATTAAAATGAGGCAACATGCCAAAGATGAACACCATTAAGGCGACCGCGGCAATGGCGGTGATCACAAACATGATCTTGAGTGCTTCACCTGCACCTTTCAGATGCAAGCCCATAAAAACCAGATAGCTCACCAGATAAATGATCCAGCCGCCAATACCAAACAAGGCTTCGCAATAGGCACCAATGAAACAGGCAATTGCTGCCGGAGCAATGGCATATTCAACCAGGATGGCACTCCCGGTCAGATAGCCGCCAAAGGGACCAAAAGTAGTACGAGCAAAACTGTAACCCCCACCTGCAGTCGGCAGCATGGTCGACATTTCGGACATGGCCAGACACATACACAGATACATAAATGCCACTACAATGGTCGCAATAAACATGCCTCCCCAACCCGCCTGTGCCAGACCAAAATTCCAGC
The DNA here is from genome assembly GCF_031844265.1 of Acinetobacter sp. RG5. GTDB lineage: Bacteria > Pseudomonadota > Gammaproteobacteria > Pseudomonadales > Moraxellaceae > Acinetobacter. The sequence continues at coordinate 253,611 of NZ_JAUZUV010000002.1, forward strand.
CAGCGAAGTCACCGGAAATTACCTAAGCTACTCCCAGACCGACGAGAAGCAGCCAACCTACGGCGCCTTTCTTGAGCTGGCGCAAGGCAAAATAATCTTCCTGTACTTCTGTTTCAGTCACACTGGTATCAATCACACTTTTTGACTCTGACATAGCAACCTCGTTGTTTTTATCATTGTTCCCTGAAGATATGCATAAGCCATACCAGTTCCGCAGGCTTTAGTGAAGACGGTTGAGACGCTGCCTTTCAGCGCTGAAATGCGTTATAATTATCCACCTTCTCATTTATACACCCGAGTTATATGGCGTATCGTCAACAAAGTGTATCGCTTGATCTTGATACTGACGTCACACATCAATGCATGCTGCACTACAGCCGCGATCAGCATCTGATTGGAATTATTGAATTTAGTAAGCCAAGCTTCCTGCTTCGCTGGCAGGATCTGGAATATTTCCGTCGTCGTACCGAAGAATTTTCCGTGATGCCTTTTCCGGACTGTATCAATGCGATGATTATCGATATTCGAGATGTAACGGCATGGCTGGATAATGAAGTGCCGATTATTCCATGGCGCTTACTGGAAGAAGACTGTCCAGTGCGCCTGGTGGTGCCTGCAGACCGTATTGAGCACTATGCCGGATTTTTTGAACCGACCTGGCTCAGTCCCGATGTCGAAACCGCCATTCAGGAAATCCGTGAATCAATGGATATGTTTGTGCATTAAGCTTGAATCGAAAAAACCTCCACAATGGGCAATGCTGTTTACTTAAGCATTTGAATCATTTTGGAATTCATTAGAGAATCCGATGTCAGGTTTGGCATCGGATTTTTTTATGGTATTTCAGCAGGATATTTTAGATCTTAACAATCTGTTTAAGCTCTCGAATCTGAGTACTTTTATTCACAATATCCCCGTTGAGTGGGTCAAGTCCACACTCAGGTTGAGCAGTCCCGCGACTATTCGCAGGCGGTGCTTGCCTGCGGATCAAGTACTTTGGCTGGTTCTTGGAATGGCGATTTTCCGTGATGTCCTCATCCATGAAGCAGCAAGAAGACTCAATATTTGCACTCAGTGGTTAGCCTCTTATGACTTGCTGACGCGCATTAGTCTAACCAATACACGTAAACATCTTGGTGCAGATTCTGTGGAGTGGCTATTTCACCAGACCGATCAGCACTGGGGACAAGAGCATTATCCGGCTGGGCTGTCGGAACTTAGACAGGGATAGGTAGTTTGTTTTAGAGAGGCCTACAAGGCTTCGGAGAGTCAAAATGTTAAAAAACCGTTATCCCTTAGATCACAATGCCGCTCCTGTTAAAGGAACCGCATTGCCTTCAAGCAGGGGGTTTTGCTCATAAATCCTTCAACCTTACCAGTAATTCTCGACCGCAATATTTCCTTCACCACGACGGTTCATGGTCAGGCCACGAGCTTTTAAGGCTTCTTTGGTATCATCGACCATATCCGGGTTACCACAAAGCATGACATGCGTCGTTTCCGGATTAAACGCGATACCTGCTGCCTTTTCCAGCTCACCATTGGCAATCAAAATCGGTAAACGGTCGTGCAAAGGTGCATCAGGCTCACGGGTAATAATCGGGATAAACTTAAAACCGGTATGTCCTTCACCAAAGGTCTCGGCGATTTCCTGAATCCGGTCTACATAAGCGAGTTCTGCCCGGGTGCGCACACTATAAACCAGATTGATTTTTTCGTATTTGCTCCAGGTTTCAAAGTCTTGCAGCATACAAATAAACGGTGCCAGCCCCGTGCCGGTACCCAGTAACCACAAGTCTTTAGGCAAAGGCAATTGATAACGTGCCAGAGTCAGATAACCATAAGGAATTTTTTCCAGATGCAGCACATCCCCGACTTTGAGGTGCTGTAAATTGGAAGTAAATTTACCTTCTGGAACGACAATCGAGAAAAACTCCAGAGTTTCATCAAAAGGAGATGACACTACCGAATAGGCACGAACCACCAGTTCATCCCCCACTTGCAAACCAATACGCGCAAACTGCCCTGCCGTGAATTTGAAATGTGCCGGGCGTGTCATCGTAAAACTAAATAATGTATTGGTCCAACGGTGTACAGATAAAACTTTTTCTCGGGTAAATTTTTCAATTGACATGATTTCAACGTGGCATGAAAGACTATGCTCATGGTAGCATGGCAACATAATTTATTAATATTTTTTAAATGTTAAGGCTCTACTCATGCGCATGACTTTACGCCAATTGGCTGTTTTTGTAGCAGTGGCACAAGAGGGTACCGTAACGAAGGCTAGCGATGCCGTCAAGCTTACACAAAGTGCGGCTAGTATGGCTTTAGCAGATCTGGAAGATGGTCTGGGTGCTCCACTATTTGACCGTCTAGGCAAACGTTTACAGCTGAATGACCTGGGGCGCTTTCTTCTCCCTCAAGCCCTGGAAATTTTAGGTCGTTGTGAATCTTTTGAACAAGTCGCTAAAGGTGAGCTTCAAAGTATCGATTTACGTTTAGGTGCAACCCTGACGATTTCAGATTACCTGATTCCTGACCTAATGGCCGATTTCTTGAAAATCAAGCCGCAAGCACATTTACAGCTTCAAGTCGGTAATACCCGTCAAATGATTGAAGCGGTGAATCAGTTCCAGCTGGATCTTGCCTTAATTGAAGGTTCATGTCATTTGCCACAGCTCCAATGTATCCATTGGCGTGATGATGAGCTGGCTGTGTGCTGTGCACCAGACCACCCCCTTGCGCAATTAAACCGTGAACTAACCGCTGAAGATTTCAAATCTGTAGAATGGATTTTGCGTGAAGAAGGTTCAGGTACCCGTGAGGTGTTTGACAATGCCATCTTAAAAGATGTGCCGGATGCCAATATCCGTCTAACACTCGGTCATAATGAGGCGATTTTAAAAATCGTAGCGGGTGGAATCGGTATGTCCTGTATTTCCAAACTTGCGATTGAGCCTTTACGTGAAAAAGGTCAACTGGTAATTCTGGATACCCCGTTTTGGTCACTGACTCGTCCTCTGTTTATGCTGGTACATCGCCAGAAATATCAGGGTCCAGGTCTGAGAGCCTTTATGAATTTTTGTGAAAGCTAAAATATGAAAAGCACCTTAAGGTGCTTTTTTATTTATCGACGATATCCAAATTGATCCTCACATGGAATACCATCACCATCCATTTTCGTGCCTGAACAATTTCTAATAAAGAACACCGCTTCTTCATAGGAATTCATTTGAGGACAACGTGTACGACCATCACATTTAAATTGAGATACAGATGGCGAAGCCGTTGCTGAAGTTTTTATATTAACGGGGTTACTTTGGATTCTTAACTCAGCACCACGATTTTCCAGGTTCTTCCTGCCCTGCTCAGATAATCCTTGCATAGGTAGATCACCTTGCGCTGCTCGCTGCTCTACCATCAGTCCTTCAAGCTTTTGCTGGTTTTGAATTTGGTAGCTTTGATATTTGTTATAAACAAGACCAGCAAGAATCACAATAATCACCAGTCCTGATAGTGTGATTATTTTTGATGTAGTTGATGATTTTTTCTTTTCATAACGTAGAGAAGCTCTGGTTTCAATATCTCTATGTAGATCATTGTTTTGTGTAACAGAAACTTCTTGCTTAATATCCAAGCGAACAATATGGTTTGCCTTAAACTTTCCATTATCTTCCACAATCAAAAACTTTAATTTTTCCCCCATTTTTGGCGGAATATTTTTATTGGGAAAGTCTTTGACATGGAAAAATAAATCTTTGGATTGCCCTTCGATCTGAATAAAACCAAAACCACGATCTTCATTATAGGTTTTGATTTTCCCCTCTTGAAACATAATTCGCTCTTATCTTTAATATTTTTTATGATTGTAATCAAAAAGAGACTGAAAATCTTTTGTAAAATTCTCTAAAGTAGAAACATAAAAACTAGAAGTGCATCTTATGGCGGAAGAATAGATCCCTAGTTAAAAGTAAAAAAAATAAAATTTCTGTTTTTATTTATACTTCGCCAAAAATCATAAAACCAACAGCTGATGCCAATGCCAGCCATAGGGTCGGACTAAAGAAAAGTGAATTACGTACAGGAACACCGACTGTGGGTGCCAAGGATTGCAAGGCGACGACTTCTGGCACAAATTCATCCTGCACTTTAATATCCAGACGTACCATGTTGTCTAATTTCATGCTGCCTTGTTGGGGAATGATTCTAAATTTAAGCCGCTCTCCAATTTGTGGTTCAATTTCAGGCGAAGGTAAATCCTGTAACTCGAAACTTAAATCTTGAGCTTCTCCTATCAACTCCAAAGTACCCATACCACGTTCGGAATCGTAAGTTTTAATTTTTCCATCCGTAAACATGACACTTTTCTCTATAGAATTCATTTAATTTGTATTCTAAGCCAAAGGAAATGTTCAGCATTGTTGCTGTTTGGTGGATTTTTTATGTGCTGTCTGTCTCTTTGAATATCTAAACGGTGGCACTATAAAAAAGAGGCTCGAAAGCCTCTTTTTAAATGTGACTAAACACGATTTAAGTATGAAGATTATCCATTAACCACGGAAGTTATTTAACAATGCCGATGTAATTGATTTATTGTGTGTCGCCACTTTGGTTTTTTTAGCTTTCTTTGAGTTGTCTTCGACACGTTCAATCTTAATCGCTTTGTACTTATCGCCATTTTCAACAACATTAAATTTTACGCGTTCATTACGTTTTGGCTCGCCTTCTGCCGCAGGGAAGTCTGAAATATGGAAGAATACATCTCCCTCAGCGCAGCCAATAAAACCGAAACCTTTGGCAGGGTCATACTGTTTGATTTTGCCCTGATACAATTCATCTTTCATGCTATTGTCCTATCCTGAAAATGCCCTGTCTACATTATATAAAAAAGAGGCTGTAATAGCCCCTTTTTTCATCATATTCAAAAATTAGTCTTTTTGAACTGAACCAAAGATTTTATCGCCAGCATCGCCAAGACCTGGAACGATATAACCATTTTCATTTAAACCATTATCGATAGAAGCCGTAAAAATCACGACATCCGGATGCGTAGCTTCTACGCGCTTAATGCCTTCTGGTGCAGCAACCAGAACCATCACACGAATGTCTTTACAGCCGCTGGCTTTCAGTACATCAATTGCAGCCACTAAAGAAGAACCTGTCGCCAACATTGGATCAATGATCATCGCGATACGGTTTTGTACATCTGGAACCAGTTTTTTATAATAGGTACGTGCTTCCAGAGTTTCTTCATCACGCTCTAAACCAAGTACCGATACTTTTGCACTTGGAATCAGGTTCAGGAAACCGTCAAGCATTCCAATACCGGCACGTAAAATTGGCACAACCGTGATTTTTTTACCCGCGATACGGTCAACTGTAACAGCACCATTCCAGCCATCAATGTCATGTTCAACCATTGGCAGGTCTTTAGTTGCTTCATAAGTTAGAAGCATGGTCACTTCTTGAGCTAACTCACGGAAATTCTTGGTACTGATATCTGCACGACGGAGTAAACCAAGCTTATGTCGAATGAGTGGATGACGGATTTCATGGATTGCCACGGGAGAACACCTAAAAGGTTAAAGATAAATTTCCGCTATTATAAAGGCTTTTATTGATTTGTATAAATAAAAAAGCCCCCAATCATGGAGGCTTTTTTGTAATAACGTCAATCTTTACAGATATTAGTTAAAACCACTTTGAACCAAAGTGAAAATGAACTGTTGCAATTCAGGTGACATGGCAAAGAATGCATATTTAGATACTGCAATCATCGGATCTGGGTAGACACCAATCACAAGTACCGCAAGCGCAGCAAGAAGTACCATGATACCACCGACTTTTTGACCCCAATGATTCACCGCATCTAGACGTGGTGTTTCAGGTGGTGTCATGTAAAGCACAACCATCACACGTAGGTAGTAGTACAGACCGATACCAGAACCCAGGATGACCATGGCAGTCAGGAACCAGGCTTCGCCTGCAACTGCAGTTTTAATCACCAGGAACTTACCGATAAAGCCGGCAGTTAAAGGAATACCTGCAAGAGACAGCATCATCACTGTCAATACAGCAGTTAATACTGGACGGCGCCAGAACAGACCACGGTATTCAGCCAGACTACCCGCTTCATCCGTATTGTTATACGGACTAGACATTAGCGTAACAACACCGAACGCACCGATCGTGGTTAATACATAAGTCATCACGTAGACGTTTACACTTTCAAAAGTCGCGAAACCTTGAACTTGTAAGAAATCCGTATTACGTGAACTGACGATGGCAACCAGCAAATAACCAAAGTGTGCAATTGAAGAGTATGCCAGGATACGTTTCAAGTTCACTTGGCGAACCGCCAGCAGGTTACCTGCAAGGATAGACAGAACTGCAATGATTGAAATGATCGTTACGAAGCTGTCTGCCAGGATTAAACCTGAAGACAAAGCATAACGAACAAACAGACCAATCATGGCTACTTTCGCAACAGTCGCAAGGAAAGTCGCGACTGGGGCTGGGGCACCAGCGTATACATCTGGTGTCCATTTGTGGAATGGTGCCAGCGATAATTTAAATGCTACTGCAAATACAATTAAAGCCAGACCAATCACGACAGCCGGTTGACTGAATACGGTAAACAGTTTGCCTGGTTCAGCAACGAAACTTAAAGTACCTGTATATGCATAAATATATGCCATACCCATTAACAGCATTGCAGACGCAGTTGCTGAAAGCACTAGATATTTCACACCCGCTTCAAGCGATTGAGAACGTTGATGTGTATATGCCAACAAGCCATATACAGGAATCGACATCAACTCAAGGCTGATAAAGAATGATGCATAGTGTGAGCTAGCCACCATTAGCATGGCACCCGCAACGGATGTCAGCATCAGGATATATAACTCTTCACGGTTATCTTTATAGGTTTCGATATACGCGTGAGATAGCGTTGCACATGCAAGTGCAGCAATCAGGATCACAAACTGATACAGCATCGTAAATGGATCTACGATGAACAGATTCATCACGTTGGCAGGTGCAAACACGCCTGCCAACAAAACGAAAATGATATAGAACGCAGCAAGGTTTAAACCAATCACCGTGGTAGTAGCCACCAGGTTATGGTTACGCTTAATTGCGGTCAGCAACATCACGACGATCGCAGTTAACGACACGATCATCACAGGTGCTAGAGGCATAAGCTCAGAAAAAGACATTGTGAAGTTCATGGCTTATTGGATCTCCACATTTTCAAGTTGAGTCGTTACTTGATCAGCAACTTCAACCACTTCTTGAACTGGAATGTAGCTATTCGCTAACCACGCCATGCTTGAGTTAGAAACGTCAAGGAAGCTTTGTGGATATAGACCAAGCCAAAGTAGACCAAACGCACAGATCAACAATAATGCGATTTCACGTGCATTTAGATCTTTTAATGGATTTGTATAGTGCTGCTGTTGCGCTTCATTTGGTACACCAAACAGGGCTTTGTGAATCAGGATCAGACCGTACAGACCCGCAAATACCAAGCTGATTGCCGCAAGAATGGTAAACGCCGGGAATTTCGCATAAGCACCCATCAGGATCAGGAACTCACCAATGAAGTTACCTAGACCTGGAATACCTACAAGCGCCGCAACGAAGAACATCAGGAAGAATGCAAGATACGGGAATTGACCACGCATACCACCCATCAAACGCATATCACGCGTATGCACACGCTCATATACCTGACCACACATAATGAACAGCGCAGCAGATGAAATACCATGTGCCAACATCATGATCATCAGACCCTGGAAGGTCAGGATGTTACCTGCGTAGATCGCAAGTAAAACGAAGCCCATGTGTGAAATAGAGGTATAAGCCAACAGGCGTTTCATGTCGGTTTGCTGGAAAGCACACCAAGCACCGTAGAAAATACCGATTAAACCAAGAATGATTGCGAAGTCTGCAAACTGTGCAGACGCTGCCGGGAAGAACGGAATCACGAAACGTAATAAACCGTACGCCGCAGTCTTAATCAAGATACCTGCAAGATCGACAGAACCCGCTGTTGGTGCTTGCGCATGCGCATCTGGTAACCAGCCGTGTAATGGGAAAACTGGAAGTTTTACCGCAAAACCGATGAATAAACAGATCATGAATGCATAAGCCACCGCTGGCGCCTGAGCGTCAAGCGTATTCGCCACACCTAATAGATAGTTGTAGTCGAAACGGATTTCGCCAGTCATGGTATAGCCCACAGTCACCAGACCAAGGATACCAATCAGCATCACCAAACCGGCAACCTGCGTGTAAATGAAGAACTTGTTAGCTGCATAAACACGTGACTTGCCTTCTGCCCCTTTATGACCCCAAAGGGCAATCAGGAAGTAGATCGGTACCAGCATCATCTCCCAGAAGAAGAAGAACAGGAATAAGTCAATCGCCAGAAACACACCGATGACACCACCTAAAGACCATAAAAGGTTCAAGTGGAAGAAACCAACGTTCTTTTGAATCTCGCCCCATGAACAGCCTACTGCCAATACACCCAGGAGTGCAGTCAAGCCAACCATAAGAAGTGATAAACCATCCACTGCTAAGTGAATGTTAATGCCCAGGGTTTGAATCCAAGGCAATTTGAATTCGGCAGCCCACGAAGGTGTAGCACCGCCTAATTCATAGTTGTAAGTACCAGTCTGCCAAAGGACTATGGTCAAGACCAAGGTCACCAGCATACCGATCAGCGCGATATAACGCGGCAAGTGTTGGTCGAGTTTATCGACCAACCAGCATATGAAACCTGCAATGAACGGAATGAGGATCAGAGCCGGCAAAATAATATTGTTTGGAGCTTCCATTTTATTTCCCCACGACCTGAATCACGATCAAGATCATCAGTAGGACAACGACACCGAGCCCCATACTAGATGCATATTCACGCAGTGAACCGGTTTGACGTGAACTTGTAAAGCTGTGACCACCTTTAACAAGTGCAGGAAGTACCAGCCATAGGCCATCAATTGGATCACGACCAAAGATCTTCGCGAACATTAAATATGGCTTCACGAAAATGAGGTCATACAGCGTATCGAAACCTAATGCGTTACGGCAGATGTTGACCAGGCCAGCACCTACAGAAGTGGCTGCAAAACGTTTGACTGCATTGTAAGCAAAAGCGAACAGCACGACACCGACTGCAAGACCTGTTAAAGCAACAGCGATTGCGATGTATTCAGCACCATGTGCACCTACTTCAAGCGCTTCAGGAATAATGAAGGCTGGAATTTGGGCTGCATCCAGAATGCTCATTACCGGTGCTTTCAGGACGATCGCCAGACCTGTTGAAAGTACAGCAAGAATTGCCAGTGGCGCCCAGTAAGTTGCACCTTGGATTTCATGATAAGGTGTGTTTTCTTTGCCAAAGAATACAACCCAAATTAAACGGAATGTATAAATAGAGGTTAAGAATGCACCTGCAACACCGACCCAGTACAGCGTGTTATACACTGGTAAACCAGCAATATGACTTTGCGTCCAGACTGCAGCAAGAATCGCATCTTTTGAGAAGAAACCAATCGTCAGGAATGGAATCGCTGCCAATGCACCGCCACCAATCGCGAAACATGCAAACAGGAATTTGTTCTTGTAGAACAGACCGCCCATCTTGAAGATGTTTTGTTCGTGATGATAAGCCAGAATCACTGCACCAGACGACAAGAACAAGAGTGCCTTGAAGAATGCGTGAGTCAGCATATGGAACAGACCTGCCTGGTATGCTTCAGCACCTACCGCCATAAACATATAACCGAGCTGACTCATGGTTGAGTATGCCAGAATACGTTTGATGTCGGTTTGAACCAGTGCAGCAAAACCAGCCACAAGCAAGGTCACCGCACCTGTGATCGAAATAAATACCATCACTTCTGGTGCAAGTTCAAAGACTGCGAACAGACGGCAGCACAGGTAAACACCGGCTGTTACCATTGTTGCAGCATGGATCAATGCAGAAACAGGTGTCGGACCTGCCATCGCATCGGCTAACCATGTTTGTAACGGGATCTGTGCAGATTTACCTGCCGCACCCAAGAATAAGAGCAATGCTGTCCAGATGGTCAATGAAGAACTTTGCGTCATTACAGTCGCCGCATTTTCGACGATGTACTGAATGTTCAAGGTACCGAATTGCTGGAAGATCAGGAACATGGCAATCAGCAGGAATACGTCACCAATACGGGTCACAGTAAATGCCTTGATTGCCGCCAGACCGTTTGCCGGGTTCTGGTAGTAATAACCGATCAACAGGTATGAACACAGACCTACGCCTTCCCAACCCAAGAATAACAACGCCAGGTTGTCACCCAATACCAGCAATAACATGCTGGCAACGAACAGGTTGAAGTAAGAGAAGAAACGTGCAAAGTCTTCTTCACCGCGCATATACCATGATGCAAAGATGTGAATTAAGAAACCCACACCAGTGACCATGCCCAGCATCAATAAAGACAAGCCATCCAGCTGCAAGCTGATGCCCGGAGCAAAACTGCCAACATTGAACCAAGTCCAAAGATGTTGTACTACTGCAGTTGAACCATTGTTAACAAAGTCCATACCTGCAATCAGTGCGAACAGTGCAGATAAACCGACTGCACCCACACCAATCATCGCTGCAACAGATTCCGGAAGCTTGTTGCGCCCCGCCGCTAACAGGACAAAACCAATGAGCGGAAATAAAATTGTTAGATATAAATAACTCATCCGCGCATCTCACTAGCAGCATCCACATCCAGGTGATGGAAGCGATGATAGAACTGAAGGACGATCGCAAGACCAATACAAGCCTCTGCCGCAGCAAGCGTCAGGATCAGGATAAACATGATCTGACCATCTGGCTGTGCCCATGCACTGCCCGCCAGGACGAACGCTAAAGCAGCAGCGTTCATCATGATTTCAAGGCTCATTAAAATAAATAGTAGGTTGCGTCGCACCATTACACCGTAAAAACCCAGTGCAAAGAGAATAGATGCAACGATCAAACCATGCTCTAAAGGGATGTTGCCCATTATTCTTTTTCCTCTTCTGCATCTGGTTCACGTTTACCCAAATGGAATGCAGCTACCAAGGCAGCAAGCAATAACATCGCGGCAACTTCAACCAACAACAAGTATTGCGTAAAGAGTGCTTGACCCACTGCTTTCGGGCCCACCATTTCTGTACCCATTACCAGTGAAGCTTGTGTGTAATCAGAGTTTAATACCCATACCAGCACCAAACCGATCAGGAAGCTCATCAACGCCGGATAAGCCCAAGCCGATGAAGTCAACCATTTACGTTCTTGTTCAACGGTCTGCTCACCCAGGTTCAGCATCATTACCACGAACACGAACAACACCATGATCGCGCCCGCATAAACGATCACTTCCAGCGCACCAGCGAATGGCGCACCGACGATCAGGAACATGCCTGCGACTGCAAGCAATGACACGATCAGGCTTAATAAAGCATGTACCGGATTCGCGTTAGTAACAACGCGAACCGTAGAGACAATGGCCACGAGGGCCATTAAATAAAATGGCCACATCATGGTAATAGACTCCGTACATCAACAGGTGCACTTTCACGCTGTGCTTGACCTTTGTCCTTGCCTGCAACTGCCATACCGGTTACACGGTAGAAGTTATAGTCAGGATATTTACCAGGACCAGAAATCAGCAGGTGTTCTTTTTCATAGACCAAGTCCTGACGAACATATTCGCCAAGCTCGAAGTCCGGGGTCATCTGAATCGCAGTGGTTGGACACGCTTCTTCACACATACCGCAGAAAATACAACGCGAGAAGTTGATACGGAAAAATTCCGGATACCAGCGACCATCTTCACGTTCTGCTTTTTGTAGTGAAATACAGCCTACCGGACAGGCAACCGCACACAGGTTACATGCCACACAGCGTTCTTCGCCATCAGGGTCGCGCGTCAATACGATACGACCACGGAAGCGTGGTGGCACGATTTCTTCGGCCGGCACTTCCGGATATAAAATGGTGTCACGTTTACGTGTTGCGTGGCTGAACACCATCCACAACGAACGAACGATTGACCCGAATCCAGCTAGAAATTTAAACATTTTGTTCTCCCTGCTGTCTTAGGCCTGATTCATCAGAATCACAGCACCAGTTACCAAAAGGTTAACCAACGCCAATGGCAAGCAAATTTTCCAACCAAAGTTCATCACCTGGTCATAACGTGGACGCATTAATGAACCACGCGCCAGTACAAACATCATTACAAAGAATGCTGTTTTGATAATGAACCAGAATGCTGCTGGAAGGAACGGAATATCAAGGTTGAATGGCGCAAGCCAGCCACCGAAGAATAACGTCACGATCAATGCAGAGATCAGTACCACGTTGACGTATTCCGCAACGAAGAACATCCCCCACTTCATACCGCCGTATTCAACATGGTAACCTTCTGCCAGTTCCTGTTCTGCTTCTGGTTGGTCAAATGGATGACGATGCGTTACCGCAACACCCGCAACCACGAAGATCAAGAAACCCAGGAACTGGGGAATTACAAACCAAACATCTTTTTGCGCTTCAACGATTTCACGCATGTTGAATGAGCCGGCAATTGCCACCACACCCATCAACGAGATACCCAAGAACACTTCATAAGAAATGGTCTGAGCCGCAGAACGTAAACCGCCCAGTAAGGCATATTTGTTGTTTGATGACCAGCCACCGAACAGGACTGCATAAACTGCAATACCCGCCATTGCCATAAAGAACAACAGGCCGATGTTCATGTCTGCTACACCTAAATAAGGTGATACAGGAATAACCATGAACGACAGCACCGCAGTTGCCATCGCAACTGCTGGCGCCATACGGAACGTCAATTTGTCAGCAAACTTAGGTGTCCAGTCTTCCTTGAACATGATTTTCAGCATGTCGGCAACAATCTGGAACATACCGCCCGGACCAACACGGTTCGGACCATAACGGTCTTGCCACAAGCCGAGTAAACGACGTTCAATAAAAGACATCAACGCAGCGATCAGTACTACAACCAGCAAGATCACAATCGCTTGAATGACTGAATAGGCAATTGGCCAGTTTTCAGCCCACAACGGCGTTTGACGGATTAATTCTTGTTCCATGAATTACACTCCTACCGCGACTGAAACAGGCTCTGCAAGAGATACCGTCGGTGCCAGACCGATTGGGTAGCCAATATAACCTGTCGGTAAATATTCAATCACTTGAACTGGAAGAACGATTGACGTCTCACCTGCTTTCACCGTGATTGTCTGACCATCTTGAACATTCAGGCGCGCTGCATCCTGCTCACCCACTGCAAATACCGCTTCAGGAATACGTGTTTCCATCGCTGGTGTTTTGATGGTAAATTCACCTGAACCAAAAATATGGTGCATCGGTACTAGACGGAAGCTTTCAGCATTGACCAGAACAGGTGCCGGTGCAACGAATGTACGTGCCGGACGTTTTGCCAAACGGTCGAATAAACGAACGCCTGAATCACCACCTTTCAGTGAACCACCCACAGTTTCCTGGAACTTGTTCCAAGCTTGTGGCGAGTTCCAGCCTGCAGACCATGCAAATGGAACCAGTGGAGATGGAGTCTGGTCTCCGACATAACCTTCCATCGAGAATGTTAATGCGGAGTCTTTATCTGTAGGCTGTTTCGGCTCATGTACAGACAATGGCGAACGCATTGAAGTACGACCTGAGTAACGACGTGGTTCACGTGCCACTTTCAAGCCATGAACACGGAAGCCCGCATCAGGTGCAACATCCAGAATGCCTTCAAGCGCAGGAACGTTTTTCGCCACTGACTCGATCACATCATCCAGTAAAGTCCAAGAAATCGCTTTGCCTTTTACGCCTGTTTCCAGAGCGTGTAACCAGCGCCAAGATTCCTTGATCGCCAATTCAGGATTGTAGTAGCTTGGGTCATACACTTGGTAGAAACGTTGTGCACGGCCTTCTTGAGAAACGACAGTACCATCACCTTCAGCAAACGATGCAGCAGAAAGTACGATGTCGGCTTTTTTCACTGTTGCAGTTTCAGAGTGATCCAGTACGATCATATCTTTACCTGCAAGTGCAGCATCGACCTGTGCAGCAGGAAGACGACGGTAAAGGTCGTTTTCAACCACAATCACAGTATCGTAATCTTGTGCAAATGCTTGCTCTAGGCTTTGACCACCAAAGATTGCCATACCCATCGAGTTCACTTCAGGAACCGTCAAAGTCAGACCTGCATTACCCAGATTCTGTGCAACTTGTGCAGCAGCTTCCATAATGGCAGGATCTTGCAAGCTTGTACCCGAGATAATCAGTGGTTTCTTCGCAGCTTTTAAAGTGTCCGCAATGGTTTGTGCAAATGCTTTGGCATCGTCATCTAAACCAAGAATCGTTTCACCAGCAACTGCTGCAGCAACCGCAAAACCTAAACGCGCGATGTCGTTTGGAGAAGCAACCACTTCGCCTTCAGCAACATCAGACAAACGGGTTTGTGTCGCAGCCAGGATGTAAATCGGAGATTTTGCATCTTGGGCAATACGTTGTACCGGCTCAGCTAACCATTCTTGCGTACGGCGCTCTGCCGCCATCTCTTTGCCTTTATTTTTCGCAGCCTGGCGAACAGATAAAGCCATACGTGGCGCAGTTTGTGTGAGGTCTTCACCCAAAATTAACACAGCATCGTAGCTTTCAATTTCACGCATGTTCGGGTTGTAAACACCCTCGGTTTGCATGATAGAAGCTGCCAACTCAACCAGATTCTGTTCTTTTTGAGATAGACCTGTTGAGAAGTTCTCTTGACCCACCAACTCACGAAGTGCGAAGTTTGATTCAAGTGATGCACGCGGTGAACCAATACCCAATACTTTTTTGCCCTGGATATTTGCAATGACCGTGTCTAGTGCTGCATCCACTGAAACAGTTTCAACAGTTGCACCTTGACGGAATTGTGGTTGACGCGGACGGTCCTCACGGTTCACATAACCTGTACCGAAACGGCCTTTGTCGCATAGGAAGTACTGGTTGACTTCACCGTTATAACGGTTTTCTACGCGGCGAAGTTCGCCATAACGTTCACCCGGAGAGATGTTACAACCTGAAGAACAGCCTTGGCATACGCTTGGCGCATACTGCATGTCCCATTTACGGTTGTAGCGAGCCGAATGAGTTTTGTCGGTGAATACACCTGTTGGACATACTTCAGTCAGGTTACCCGAGAATTCAGACTCTAGAGTGCCTGATTCAGGACGACCAAAGTACACACGTGATGCGTTGGCATACACGCCGAAGTCCGTACCACCTGCGTAGTCTTTGTAATAACGCACACAACGGTAACACGCGATACAACGGTTCATTTCGTGGGAAATGAATGAGCCAAGCTCCTGGTTGTAATGAGTACGTTTGGTGAAACGGTAGCGACGACGGTCATGCTGCGTCATTACAGTCATATCTTGTAAATGACAGTGACCACCTTCTTCACAGACTGGACAGTCGTGTGGGTGGTTGGTCATCAAGAATTCAACAATCGAAGCACGGAAATCTTTGGCTTCTTTGTCTTCAATCGAGATGTAGGTATTGTCAGATGCAGGCGTCATACATGACATGACCAAACGGCCACGCGTATCTTCTGGATTCGCGTACTGGGTCACGGCACATTGACGGCAAGAACCGACAGAACCTAAGGATGGATGCCAACAAAAGTATGGGATATCAATGCCAAGACTCAAACATGCTTGTAGCAAGTTTTCCGAGCCGTTGACTTCATACGATTTGCCATCGACATGAATTGTAGCCATAGTCGAATTCCTTAAGCTTGTTCTACGTTGCTGGTTTGAGCGGCGGCATTCACAACCTTCGCTTCAAATTCGCCACGGAAATATTTGAGTGCGCCCATAAGCGGCTCCATTGCACCCGGTGCGTGGGCACAGAAAGTTTTACCAATCCAAAGCTTACGAGTCAGTTCTTGTAAGTGATCGATATCTTCTTTCTTACCTGTGCCATCTTCCAGTGCTTTCAGCGCTTTCACAGCCCAAGGTAAGCCATCACGGCAAGGCGTACAGAAACCACATGATTCGCGTGCAAAGAATTCTTCCAGGTTACGTGTCGCTGAAACCATACATTGGGTTTCATCTACCACCATGAGCAGACAAGTCCCTAAACGCGAACCTGCTTTCATGATGCTTTCCGCATCCATAGGAAGATCAATATGCTCGGCGGCCAGGAAGTCAGTTGATGCACCACCCGGTAACCATGCTTTCAGTTTCAAACCGTCGCGCATACCACCAGCATGGTCTTCAATTACTTCACGTGCTGTTGTACCAAATGGAAGTTCCCATAGACCCGGGAATTTCACCTTACCTGACGCACCATAAATCTTGGTGCCTGGATCTTTCGACTTACCCGCAGATAAGTTGATATACCATTCAGGACCACGCAGCATGATTGCCGGTAAGTTGTTGTAGGTCTCTACGTTGTTGACAATCGTAGGACGACCCCAAGCACCTGCAACTTGCGGGAATGGCGGTTTGGTACGCGGGTTGGCACGGCGACCTTCAAGCGAGTTAATCAATGCAGTTTCTTCACCGCAGATATAACGACCCGCACCAGTATGCACGTGTAACTCGAAGTTCCAGCCTGTACCAAGGATATTATCCCCTAAGTAACCTTTGGCACGAACTTGCTCAAGTGCTTCATTTAAGTACTGGGCAGCTTCGATGTACTCGCCACGGATAAAGATATAACCGTGTGTTGCTTCAAGCGTATAACCCGCAATCAGCATCCCTTCGATCAATTGATGAGGAAGATCTTCCATCAACAAGCGGTCCTTAAAGGTACCAGGTTCCATCTCATCAGCATTACAAATCAGGTAACGTGGACCTGAGTTGTCGTTTGGCGCCATCAATGACCATTTGATGCCTGCCGGGAAGCCTGCACCACCACGACCTTTAACAGTCGCTGCCTTAACCACTTCCAATACATCTTTAGGCGACATGGTCAGTGCTTTTTTAAAGCCTGCATAACCTTCCAGCGCTTCGTAATCATCTGCATTACGTACGTTGGCTTGTTTGCTTAAACGCCATGTTAATGGATGCGTTTCCGGGTTACCGTCGCCATAAATTGGTTTTGGTTCAGTATTCATACATACTTCTCCAACAGCTGTTTCACCGAAGTCACTTCAACCAGACCGTGCGTGTCTTCATCAATCATTAAGGTTGGACCTTTGTCACAGTTGCCCAGACAGCAAATTGGCAGCAAAGTGAAACGACCATCTGCAGTCGTTTGACCAAAAGAAATGCCTAATTCGCGCTGGAATGCTTCTGCCAAAGTTTCCGCACCCATCAAGAAACACGCAATCGAATCACATAATAAAATTACGTGACGACCGACCGGCTGACGGTAAATACGGTTATAGAACGTTGCCACACCTTCAAGGTCTGCAACGCTCATGCTCAGCATTTGTGCGATGGCATTCATTTGCGCATCATCTACCCAGCCATTACGGCGTTGTACACACTTCAGCGCATCTAGACACGCTGCACGTGGGTATGGGTAGTGCCCCATGTGATGTTCGATATCGTGAATTTCGTCCGCAGTCAAAATCCCTTCAACATTCACACGTGGCTTTTTATCAGTCAAAATCATCATAATGCGATTACCCCTTAGCGATCCACGTCAGCCATTACGACGTCAATGGTCGCTAAATAAATGATTAAGTCAGACATTAAGCTGCCGTTAATCACAGAAGGCATTTGCTGTAAATGCGTGAAGGTTGGTGTACGGATACGGGTACGGTAACTCATGGTTGACTTGTCTGAAGTCAAGTAGTAGTTCGACGCGCCTTTCACCACTTCCGCCATCACAGATGCTTCACCCGCCGGCATTACAGGACCCCAAGATACGCTCAGGAAGTGCGTAATCAAGGTTTCAATATCTTGTAATGTCTTGTCTTTTGGTGGTGGAACAGCCAGTGGATGGTCTGCTTTGTACGCACCAGACGGCATATTATCTAAACATTGTTTGATAATTTTCAGTGATTCTTCGATTTCACGGTAGTGAACGATGACACGTGCATAGGCATCGCCTTCGTACTCAACCGGCACTTCGAAGTCATAATTTTCATAACCGCTATATGGGCGGTATTTACGTACGTCAAAGTCGATACCTGTAGCGCGTAGACCTGTACCTGTTACACCCCAAGCCAATGCAGATTTTGCATCGTATTGCGCAACATTACGGGTACGACCCACAAATACTGAGTTTTTCAGCGCTGCAGTATGATATTCCTTCAAACGTTTCGGCATCCAGTCCAGGATTTCACGAATCAGGTGCTGCCAGTTGTTTGGAAGGTCGTGTGCGGTACCACCGATACGGAACCATGCCGGATGCATACGGTAACCGGTGATCGCTTCAATTGCGTCATAGATTTTCTGACGGTCAGCAAACATGTAGAAGACTGGCGTCATACCGCCGGCATCCTGAATCGCAGTACCAATGAACAGCAAGTGGTTATTGATACGGAACAGTTCAGACATCATCACGCGGATACATTGCGCACGGTCAGGTACAGTAATACCGGCCATTTGCTCTACACCAAGCACGTAAGGCATGTTTTGCGCACAACCACCGAGGTAGTCGACACGGTCTGTATACGGAATGAATGAATGCCAGGTTTGACGTTCAGCCATCTTTTCCACACCACGGTGGTGATAACCGATGTCAGGCACACAGTCTTTCACTTCTTCACCGTCCAGCTGCAAGATCACACGGAACGCACCGTGCGCAGATGGATGGTTCGGACCCAAGTTCAGGAACATGAAGTCCTCATCGGCATTGCCGCGCTTCATACCCCAATCTTCAGGGACAAAGCGAAGATGTTCCTGTTCGTAGTCCTGTTTGGCTTTATCTTGCAAATACGGCGTATATTCAGTCGCACGTGCAGAATATTCTTTACGTAGCGGATGACCTTCCCAATAGGTTGGCAACAAGATACGACGGAGCATTGGATGCCCTTCGAAATTGATCCCGAACATATCGTAAGCTTCACGTTCGTACCAGTTGGCATTTGGCCAAATATTGGTTGCCGTCGGAAGATTCAAATCGCTTTCTGCTAAGGCAACTTTAATACGAATGTCAGTATTACGCTCGAGCGACAACAAGTGATAGAACACTGTGAAGTCAGACGCAGGTAAACCGTCGCGGTGCGTACGCAGACGCTCATCTACCGCTGACAAGTCGAACAACATCACGTAAGGACGTGACACTGTACGCAAGAACATTAAAACTTCTTGTACACGTGCGCGCTCAACCCAGACTGTCGGGAAATCCTCGAAAGTCGTTTGCACAAAGAAGTTCTCACCAAATTTGGTTTTGAGTTCTTCAATAATGGCAAATGCTGGGCGTGAATCAACAGGCGTTGATTCTGGCATAGCAATGTCAGTTTCAGCCATTGGCTTGGCTTCCTATTTAATACAAATTCAGTCAACCTAAACGACAATTACACCCATAGCGGGTGCACAACAAAACAACCTGTCGTTTAAATTATTTAATTTCATCCATAGAGCGTAAGTTCTTCACAGCAACACGCTGGTCTTTCTTACGGTCACGTTCCGGCATCATCTTTGGCTTATACACTGGCTTAAGATCATCACCGATCACCGCAGAAAGCGGACGACGCTCTAGTTGAATCTGGTCTTGCAACAGCATCAATGCCTGAATCAAAGCTTCAGGACGTGGTGGGCAACCTGGAATATACACATCGACCGGGATGATTTTATCCACACCTTGTACGACTGAATAAATATCGTACATACCACCTGAGTTGGCACATGCACCCATTGAAATGACCCATTTTGGTTCAAGCATCTGTTCGTACAGACGCTGAATTACTGGCGCCATTTTTACGAAGCAAGTACCCGCTACAATCATTAAGTCCGCCTGACGCGGTGAAGCACGGATAACCTCGGCACCAAAACGTGACAAGTCATGCACGCCGGTCAAGGTCGTTGCATATTCTACGTAGCAGCAAGATGTACCAAAGTTAAATGGCCAAACTGAGTTTTTACGACCCCAGTTGACTGCTGTATGTACCACATCCTCTAAGCGAGTCATGAATACATTTTTATTCACTTCTTCTTCTAGCAACGGATCTTCTACAACAATACGTTCCTGAAGTGGATATTGGTCAGCATTCGGATTCGCACGGGTTAATGTATATTTCATCCCGTCTTACTCCTTATCAGATAATTGAGTTTGTGACTTTTTCACAAAACCAGATGATTGAGCCGGGATTTGACCCGTTGGATCCATCACCAATTCTTCAATCGAGTTGAAGCGCGTAATTTCTGCAAGATCCATATTTGGCGAACCAATCTTAGCTTTAATTCCTGCTGCCTTACGTCTGTCTGAAGGTGCCCAATTGAGTGCGCCTGTCGATAATTCGTAAATCAAACCAACAAGTAAAACTATGATAAAGATAGCTGCAGTTGCAAAACCAATCCAACCTACCTCACGAACAGAAACTGCCCATGCATATAGATAAAGTGCTTCTAAATCAAACACCACAAAGAAAATTGCAACTAAATAGAACTTTGCAGACAAGCGGATACGAGCTCCACCTGCGCTAACTACACCTGACTCAAACTGCTCCTGCTTGGCACGGCCCCATGATTTACCCCCGAGGAGTAATGGGACAGTCAGCATAAAGACGCATAAAAATGTAACGCCGATCACGAAGGCAATAATTGCCCATTCGTATGGAGTAATAGCACTCATGCGGGGATAACTCCTGGCAGGCCTATTTGTTAACAAAGAATGTATGTATTGGCCTTCAAATACACCAAACACAAAATTAATCCCGCCAATTGTACCTGATTTTGGATTTCACTTGCTAGTTTATAAGCCTTAGTCTTTGGGATGATATTTTAGACATTTCAGCATTTAATTTGACTTTAATCATTCAGAATTCGTTTTAATCGTTTTCCTAAATTAAATTTTAATTATCTATTAATTTTTCTATAAAGAGCACTTCCAGAAAATAGGCTGATCGATGAGCTGCTTTTCTCGCCCACCCATTTAGATATAGTCTTTTTCACTATTGAATCCAAGTTAAATCGGATAAAAACTTATTTTAACAACTATTTTTTCTTTCAAACCAATTGATTTAACTTGATATTTAATATGATTTTTTATATTTAACTGTTGCTTTACCCCCTGCAGCTACTTGGTAATCTTGGATTGGCAATTGTGTCTTTTTGCAACATGCTCAACGGACTGATTCAGAATATGTTATTTCTATTTCTAAACCACATCATGACATTAATAAAGTAACAATAAGGAGTCCTTGCATGTCTCTACGCTTTTCCCATCGACCTAATTATTTTTTATTTGCTCAATTACTGGTTCGCCATATAGAAAATTACATCCAGAAAAATCCCAACATAAGCCAGGCAGCTTTTGACTTACGTGACATCCATGCACTTTTTCAAGAGGACCATGCTTCTTCCAGCATCAATCTGGATGGCATTATGAATATCGCTGACGAATATAAAGTCGAAACCTTATCAGGCGACCAAAAACTGATTCAGCGTTATAACGTCGATGCGAAAAATACCAAACTGGTGATCGACTTTAACTCTGAAGCGCTACAAAGCTTAAAAGAGGGTAAATCACTCATTGAACCTGATGCGACCATTCAGGAATAAAAATCGCTCCTAATAAAAAACGATGCCGATGCATCGTTTTTTATGACTAAAATCATTTATACAATATCAAGCTAAATGATCACTCGCTTCCTCAGGCTTTTTTTCTAGCATCTTGCGCTTACTCTTCTTGACATAACGCTGTGCCGGCCAGGTCATCGTAAAACGCGCGCCACCCAGCGTCGGACTTTGATCCACCTGAATCGTACCACCAAACCAGTACGCAATCCGGCTGACAATCGACAAACCTAAACCATAACCACCCGAAGCACGGGTACGGCTATCATCCAGTCGGGCAAAGGCTTCAAAAATGCGGGCACGATCTATTTCCGGAATCCCCGGCCCGTCATCTTCAACGCAAACATAGGCCTGACCATCCTGATCCAGACCGCCGCTAATCAAGATTTTATTATCGCAATAACGTACAGCATTGCCGACCAGATTCTGAATTACACGATGCAGATAACGACGCTCCGCCTCTACTGTGACCGCAACAGGCATTGGATGTAATTCGATGATTTTCTGGGTTTTCAGCGCTTCAGTTTCTTGTGCCACCTGATTCAGTACGTCATACAGATCGATTTGCTCAAACTCAATCGACGGCATGCCCTGTTCCAGTTTGGCATAGGTCATGATCTCATCAATCAAGGTATTCAGCGCCTCAATATCTTTATCAATCTGTTCCACCTGTTGCAGACGATAATCGTAGTCATCTTCATCCGCCATCATTTCCACACCAAAGCGGATTCGTGCCACCGGTGTACGCAACTCATGCGACACCGCACGCATCAACTCACGCTGCGCTTCGATCAAACGCTGGATATGATCTGACATATTGTTATAGCTAGACGCCAGTGTAGACATCTCGTCACTGCCTTCCACAGGAAGACGCAATGACATATTACCCGATTTCATTTTGTTTAAGGCATAGCTGACTTCACGCAACTTACGCTGCATCGGAACCAAAAGACCATAAACACCCAGACTCAACACAAAAAGACTTAATAAGGTAATACCGGTCGCCAACTGGAATGGCATCCAGTTAAACAAGGGTACCGGCCCCATGACCAATACTTGCGAAGTCGAACCAGGAATCGGTGAAATAATTGAAATCGTGGTGCCACGAATAGAGGCATTATCGCGGTATAAAATGATGCTATGGTCCAGACGCAGACGTCCGATTTGCTCGGAGTCTAAAGGTAGATTCTGGACGTTTTCGATGGAAACCGGATAAGAAAAATAATCCTGAATACGAGCCAGGTATTCTTTTTCCTGACCTGGATAGTAGACCAGATAATCCAGGATAAAGACTGGTAAGGCCTTCATCTGGCGCTCAGTAATGCTGTCAGCCTTAATATAAAGGTAATGACCCGGGTCATCACGCAGCCCAACTACAATATAGGCAATACCCGATTCAGCGTCCCAACGCACCACCGCTTTTCGTTCGGCAATACGGCGCCCTTCAGCACGGGTAATGTCGACCTTGCTGGCTTCTACATAGTGAATGGGCAATTCAAGCAAATCGGAGGCATCAGAAACCCAATCCATTTTTTGCTGGAGATTTGGCTGGCGTGCAACCCCCTCACTGATGATATATGCCATACCATCAGTCAGGGATTCGCGATATTCTTGCGCACGCTGATAGTTGATAATCTGTACCAACAAATAGCCGAACACTGCCACCAAGACGACAAGGATGACGAGTCCTGCGTATATACGCAAAAATATACTGTGTTTAAACACCTATAATTTATCCTGCTTGTTCAAGCAACAAACCACATTTGCTTAAAGACCATTGGTCTCTTTAACAAAAAGATAACCTTTACTACGTACTGTTTTAATACGCTTCGGATTTTCTGGGTCGTCACCGATTTTTGGACGGATACGAGAAATACGCACATCGATTGAACGGTCTTGACCATCATATTCGATACCACGTAAACGCTCGAAAATATCTTCACGTGACAGGATGCGGCCCGCATTTGAAGCCAGCAGCCACAACAGGTCATATTCTGCACTGGTAAAGTCAACCAGCTCACCATTTAAGGTCACTGAACGACCACCATTGTCGATCACCAGGTCATCAAATTCGATGCGCTGAGCCACTTCATCTTCAGGCACTTTGTCAGTACGGCGTAATAAAGCACGAATACGAGCCAATAGGACACGTGGCTGAACCGGTTTAGCGACATAGTCGTCCGCACCCATTTCCAGACCTAAGACCTGATCCATATCTTCAGTACGTGCAGTCAGCATTAAAATCGGTTGATGATAATGTGGACGAACTTCACGACAGATGGTCAAACCATCAGCACCTGGCAACATGACATCTAGAACCACCATGTCTGGTTGCTCAGCAATAATACGACGAATAGCACGGTTGCCATCCGGCTCTACCCCAACCTCAAGACCATTACGGATGAGGTATTCTTGTGTTAAACGAGCAAGACGCTCATCATCTTCAACAATTAAAATCTTGGGTAACTTTTCTTCTTGGCTCATGTATTGCCCCTTATTTGGTGGATCTACGCTATAGGCGTATCCTTTTGAAATCCAATAGATACGTTTTTAATATGCTTGCAATATACACACGTTTACATTGTAAACAAGATAGCGTTCACCAAACTGATACATCAAGATAGCATTTTGTAATATTTTATCGTGCATTTTTTGGACAATTATGCTTGAAACAGTGGCTTAGATCTGATTTGCGATTTACACAACTATTACATGGACAAAATATGACTGCTTGATTCAGCCCTTTTTAGTTATCCACAGTGTTATCTATAAGCACTTTCTTTGGACTTTGTTATGCTATGCCTTGCCTGATAAGGCTTATACAAAAATCAATAAAAATAGCGATATTTTTACAAGGATTAAAGCACAACTTAAGAAAAATATTTAGCTAAATGTCAATATTGATCTACCCTAAATTTTCCCGTATCTTGTGTTCAATTAATTTTAAAACCACTAGGTCTTGTGTTTATTCCTCAAACACTGTGGCACGAATTTTGCCCAGTTCAAACGGTCTATAAACATAAAAATAGATGACAATGGAGCTATGCTAACATGAGCGTAATCACTTCAACTCCTGGTCAACTTCAGGTGATTAAACGCACCGGTGATGTTGCCGCTTTTGATGCAGAAAAAATTTCTGTCGCAATTGGTAAAGCGTTTTTGGCGGTTGAAGGCCAACAAAGCGCTGACTCGAGCCGGATCCATGATCGTATCGAGCAACTGACGGAAATGGTATTAAATACCTTTAAACGTCGTTTACCTTCTGGCGGAACGATTCATATTGAAGAAATTCAAGACCAAGTTGAACTTGCGCTAATGCGTACGGGCGAACAGAAAGTTGCACGCTCTTATGTCATTTACCGTGAACAACGTTCTGAAGCACGTAAACAGTTAGGTGCACATCATCACCCGACCCTGCAAATTACCGATGCTGAAGGCAAACTCAAGCCACTAGATTTAAGTGCTTTAACTGCGCATGTTACTAAAGCAGCAGAAGGCCTTGAAGGCATTGATGTACAAGCCATTGTCGATGAGACCGTGAAAAACTTGTACAACGGCGTAAAAGAGTCGGACATCTCAACCACGATGATGATGGCGACCCGTACCCGTATTGAGCAAGAGCCTAACTATACATATGTGACTGCACGTTTATTGCGTGATGACCTGGTTGCGACTGGTTTGAAATTCCTGGGTCTACCTGTAGATACAGTTGAAGGCGATGCGCTGGAAACTTACCTGAAAAAAGGGATTGAGCTTGAGCTGCTTTCTCCAGAATTATTGAACTTTGACTTGGCGAAACTGGCAGCGGCGATTCAACCGGAACGCTCTAACCAATTTACTTACCTAGGTCTGCAAACATTATTTGACCGTTACTTCATCCATTCAGATGGCGTACGTTTCGAACTTCCGCAATTGTTCTTTATGCGTGTTTCTATGGGCTTGTCGCTCAATGAAGAAAACCGTGAAGAGCGCGCGATTGAGTTCTATAACTTATTGTCTAGCTTCGACTACATGGCTTCGACGCCTACCCTGTTTAACTCAGGTACGCTACGTCCACAATTATCGAGCTGTTACTTGACTACAATTGATGATGACCTGTACGACATCTATGGCGCAATGCGTGATAACGCAATGCTGTCTAAATGGGCAGGTGGTTTAGGTAACGACTGGACACCAGTTCGTGCCTTGAACTCCTACATCAAAGGAACTAACGGTAAGTCGCAAGGTGTAGTTCCGTTCCTGAAAGTAGCGAACGATACTGCTGTTGCGGTTAACCAAGGTGGTAAGCGTAAAGGTGCAGTTTGTGCATACTTAGAAACCTGGCACCTGGACATCGAAGAATTTCTTGAACTGCGTAAGAACACCGGTGATGACCGTCGTCGTACCCATGACATGAACACTGCGAACTGGGTTCCTGACCTGTTCATGCAACGTGTATTCGAAGATGCTGAATGGACTTTATTCACGCCTTCTGAAACGCCTGATCTGCATGATTTGACTGGTGCTGCATTCGCTGAGCGTTATGCACACTACGAAGCGATTGCCAAAGAAACAAACATGTTGCACAAGAAAATCCGTGCAAAAGATTTGTGGCGCAAAATGCTGTCGATGCTGTTTGAAACAGGTCACCCGTGGATCACATTCAAAGACGTATGTAATCTGCGTTCACCACAGCAACACGTAGGTGTAGTTCATTCTTCTAACCTGTGTACAGAAATTACTTTGAACACCAGCAAAGAAGAAATCGCGGTATGTAACCTAGGTTCGATCAACCTGGTACAACACGTTCAAGGTGGTGTTCTTGATCGTGAAAAACTGGCACGTACAGTAAAAACTGCAGTTCGTATGCTGGACAACGTAATTGACATCAACTACTACGCTGTTCCACAAGCACGCAACTCGAACCTGAAACACCGTCCGGTTGGTATGGGTATCATGGGCTTCCAGGATGCACTGTATGAGATGAACCTTGCTTATGGTTCTGATGCTGCGGTTGAGTTTGCTGATGAATCGATGGAAGTAATCTCATACTATGCGATTTCAACCTCTAGCGATTTGGCTGTTGAACGTGGTACATACGAAACATTCAAGGGTTCATTGTGGGATCAAGGTATCCTGCCAATCGACTCGCTTGATCTGGTTGCGAAAACTCGCCCTGAACGCATGTTCGAAGTCGACCGCACTCAACGTCTGGACTGGGACACGTTACGTGCCAAAGTTCAAAAAGACGGTATGCGTAACTCGAACGTAATGGCGATTGCACCAACAGCAACGATTTCAAACATCTGTGGCGTGTCTCAGTCAATCGAGCCAACCTTCCAGAACTTGTATGTGAAATCCAACCTGTCTGGTGAATTCACCGTGATTAACCCGTACCTGGTGCGTGCACTGAAAGAACGTGGTCTTTGGGATGCGGTAATGGTCAACGACCTGAAACACTTCGAAGGTTCTGTTCAGAAGATTTCTCGTATTCCTGAAGAGCTTAAAGCCATCTTCGCGACTGCATTTGAAGTTGAAACTCGCTGGATCGTGGATGCTGCTTCACGTCGTCAAAAATGGATCGACCAAGCGCAGTCGCTGAACCTTTACATCGCTGGTGCAAACGGTAAGAAACTGGACATCACTTACAAGATGGCCTGGTTACGTGGTCTGAAAACCACTTATTACCTACGTGCTTTGGGTGCGACTTCTGCTGAGAAATCGACTATTAACACTGGCGCATTGAATGCAGTTAAACCTGCAACTGTTGCGGCTCCTGTTGTAGCAGCAGCTCCTGTAGTTGAAGCGCAAAAACCTGAAGCTCCTGCAGAGGAAGAAGGTTTTGCTCAAGCGGCTCCCGTGCCAATGGCATGTTCAATTGACAATCCTGATTGTGAAGCTTGTCAGTAATCTGACAGGTTTTAAAAATCCTCCCCGACCCTCCTTTAATAAAGGAGGGAGAAAGTCCCCCTTTTTAAAGGGGGATTTAGGGGGATTCCAAACTGAATGAAATTAAAAAAGGAGGTGCGGACATAAGAGTTTTATAAATTTTAAGCAATAAAAAATGGCCTATCACAAGTGACAGACCATTGATTTGAAAACCCAAGCTTTCAGAGGTTTAGCAACACTCTAGAAAGTAACAAAGGTAATCTGTGTTAAATTTTAGCGGACTTAACGCTGACTACTTTAGCAAAATTTAGAGTGTGAGTCACTCCTCTGAAAGCTCCATTTTGTAATTAGGAGCTGACCGATGAGTAATTGTACTTATCCTCAAGGCGTTAGTGTTCGCGCTTATGTTAGATACCGATTTAATCGGTGGGAAAATGTTTGTGCACACTGTCGCAGTTACCCAAATCAATTAAGTTTTTGGTAACACAATGAGAGGTTGAAAAGCCTCTCAATTTAAATAAAAGGAAACCTCAATGCCTCATATGACTCATAACTACATGTTAGGACTTGCGGCATTGCTGATTTCCTTTGGTATTACCTTTTATTTACCCATTGCTTACTTCTGGTTCAAAGTTCGCCAGCAGCGTAAGCAAAATAAGTAGTGGGGATCATTGCTCCTGTATAAAACTAGAGCATTCATCGACAAAACTTAATTTTGCTTAAACAAATTGAGCGTATAGTAAGACATCTCAGCCAAGCTGAATGTCTCATAAAAGATATAAAGCAACGTAGAGAGAATTGATATGTCTATCCTAAGTTGGGACGATTTCGAAGATGATTCGCAAAAACCGGCTGCACCTGAACAGCAGCCTGCGCCCGTCGAGCCGCAAAAAACGTCTAATTCACAGATGGTATCTGATGCAGGCAACGCATCGCCGGATGTGGCAGCTGCACAACCCCTTAGAGCCACTCAAAACCGAGGATCAAATCCAACCGATTCGCTGGCAAGAGCATCTGCTTCCCTAGAGCAACTTGATGTAGCTCCAGGCCTGGAAGAGCTTGAAATGGGTGCGCAGCGTGTCCAGGTTGACGACAAGGCAATGATCAACTGTCGTGCTGACTTGAACCAGCTTGTTCCATTCAAATACGAATGGGCTTGGCAGAAGTATCTGGACGGATGTGCAAACCACTGGATGCCGCAAGAAGTCAACATGAACCACGACATCGCGCTGTGGAAGTCTGAAAATGGCTTGACTGAAGATGAACGTACCATCGTGATGCGTTCACTCGGTTTCTTCTCAACTGCCGATTCACTGGTTGCAAACAATCTGGTACTGGCGATTTACCGTCATATTACCAACCCTGAATGCCGTCAGTATATCTTGCGTCAGGCGTTTGAAGAAGCGATTCACACACACGCTTACCAGTACTGTATCGAATCTTTAGGTATGGATGAAGGCGAAGTCTTCAACATGTACCGCGAAGTACCGTCAGTGGCACGTAAAGCAGCGTGGGGCCTGAAATATACTCAGTCTTTAAGTGATCCTACTTTCAAAACCGGTACACCTGAAAACGACCAGATTCTGCTTCGCAACCTGATCGCATTCTATTGTGTACTTGAAGGTATCTTCTTCTACTGCGGTTTCAGCCAGATCCTGTCGATGGGCCGTCGTAACAAGATGAATGGTGTTGCCGAGCAATTCCAGTACATCCTGCGTGACGAGTCAATGCACCTGAACTTCGGTATCGATATGATCAACCAGATCAAGATCGAAAACCCGGGTTTATGGACGACTGAATTCCAGGAAGAAATCATTCAGATGATTCTTGAAGGTACGATGCTGGAAATCGAATATGCACGTGACACAATGCCACGCGGTGTACTCGGTATGAATGCTGGCATGATGGAAGAATACCTAAAGTTCATTGCTAACCGTCGTCTGGCGCAATTAGGCTTGCCTGAACAGTTTGCTGGCGTGAACAACCCGTTCCAGTGGATGTCAGAAATGATGGACTTGCGTAAAGAGAAGAATTTCTTCGAGACGCGCGTAACAGATTACCAAACTGGCGGTGCGTTAAGCTGGTAAGGTTTAGCTTAAAATTCTTCTAAATTAAAGCATAAGTTGAAATTTATAAAGCATAAGCTGAAATAAATTAAACTATAAGCTGAAATCCAGAAAAAACAAAAAGATAATGTCATAAATTATTATGGCATTATCTTTCACTTCAAAATATTAATGAAATAATCCCAACAAATATAAGTAATTTTCGTAAAAAACTTCTAAGAAAGCCATAGTTAAAAATTATTTCATCTTATGGTTTTAATTTTATGCCACCAAAATATTTCACTCACCTCATGTGACATATAAGCAGTAAATGATAGTTGCTATGAGATTTTTGACACATATTTCGAAATTATTACATTAACGTAAAGTGATCCATTTAATGCTATTTTCTACAAATGGATGTTATCGACAGATAATATAAAAGGAGCCTATTAATTAGTCTCCTTTTATATAGATAGAGAAATAAAACTTACCTCCCTAATAATCAGTTTTGAAGAAACCTGGCAGAGTAAAACTTGAAGTGCGACATAAACCACCTAATTAATTTAAAGGGTTTATGGAGTATATAAAATTGTCATACCATCATCTTAACTTTGAAGATCGTACTGCATTAATGCTTGAGTCAAGAAAAGAAGGCTTTTCAGCCAGAAAATTTGCTGAACTTATTAAAAGACATCCTAGTACGATCTATCGTGAGCTTAAAAGAAATAGCATCAATGACGTTTATCAAGCTCGATATGCTTCTGATAACACTTTTGCTAGACGTAGACGTGGTCACAGAAAACTCAAAATCGATTCAATCCTCTGGAAATTTATTGTTGAAGCGATCCGTTGTTTATGGTCTCCTCAGCAAATAGCAAAGCGTTTAAAGACATTTCCTGATTTGGATCAAACAATGAATGTAAGCCATACAACGATTTATTCAACGATACGAGCATTACCCAAGGGTGAGTTGAAAAAAGACTTATTATCCTGTCTACGTCATGAAAATAAAAAGCGAAAAGCTAACGGTGAACCTAAAAAAGATTCTATATTACAGGATATTAAAACTATTCATGAGCGCCCAGCCGAAGTTCAAGAAAGAAAAATACCGGGTCATTGGGAAGCTGATTTAATTAAAGGTAAAGACAATAAAAGTTCGATAGCAACACTTATTGAACGAAATACACGGCTCTGTATCTTGGCAACATTACCTGATGCAAAGGCAGAATCAGTGCGCAAGGCTTTAACTGAAGCTCTGAAATATTTACCTGCAGAACTGCGTAAAACGTTGACCTATGACCGTGGACGCGAGATGGCAGAACATAAAATACTTGAAGAAGATTTAGGCATAGATGTATATTTCTGTGACCCACATTCACCCTGGCAAAAAGGCACATGCGAAAATATGAATGGTTTAATTAGGCAATATTTACCTAAAGGGATTGATTTAAATCAGGCAGATCAGCATTATTTAAATCAAGTTGCCATGTCACTGAATACTCGTCCTAGAAAAGCGTTAGATTGGCTTACACCATTAGAGAAATTTGCTCAGCTTGTTGATTATCATAAGACTTTTCAAACTGTCGCACCTCATGTTTGAATTCGCCCTAATATAAAAGCTTATTTTCAATAAAAAACACATCATAATACCCCCTTGCCTTTTAACCACAAAAATATTGAAGTTATTATTTAGAAGCAATTAATAGAAAAATAAACAAATCTTTTTTAAACAAGCTACTAATAAAAATATCTCCATCGAAAATAAAGTATAAAAATTCAAAAACCATTTAATAAAGTATCAATAGAGTTAAAATACATATAGCTTACTTTTAATTTTAAAGAGGAATACAAGAAATAATTTCTTGTATTCCTGTTATAAGATTGGGAGAACCAAGTTGATAATTTCACCCATTTCTTTGGATCTATTAATTTAAGTTTCGACTTTACTTATTTGAGCTTAGCCATTTGGTCGAGTCACAATCGGGAAAATTGAATCTGGACGTTTAAACATTGCAAAGAATTTTCCAATTTTCAGTGGATTACCTTTGACTTTACTGTCTTTAGAAAGCAGGACTTTTACCCCTTCTATTTGACCTGTAATCATTTTTAGATATAAGGGCTTGGTTAAGGTTAATGTAGGGCAATCCAATGCCAAATCTTTACTTTCATCATAACGCTTAAACTGCATGACTGAGTTTTCAACCCATAATGAAAAATGCTCTTTGGTATCCGACAAAACCAGATTGATACACTGGTTTTCATTTTTTAAATTTTCCACATCTAAATTTGTCGCCATAGCTTCAAGAAATCTTTCAGTTGGTGTATGAATCAATAAATCACTCGGATCAGAAGTATTTTGTAGGGGTACATTATTTTGTAGCTCTTGAGCGCCCACCAAAAAGAAATTACGCCAAGTTGAAGCCTCAGCAGCATAGCCCAATTGACGATAAGTATTCGCCAATAAGTCTTTTGCTTGTTGGTTTTGAGGGTTATTCAACACAATATGTTTTAAAATCTCGGCAGCCCATCTATAGTCAGCTTGAGCGTAGGCATCCCGCGCATTTTTCAATGCATTGTTCTCCCCACCTGCTAACTCAATATATTTTTTTGCAACAGCTTTAGGGGGTAATGGATCTAAATTGGAAGGATGGGCATCGAACCATCCCATATAATATTGGTATACTGCTTTTACATTATGTTTTAGGGTTCCATAATAGCCATGAGCATATAGTTTTTGATCAAGTGCCGCTGGAAGCTTAATTTTTTCGGCAATTTCAGCGCCATTAAAACCAGAGTTCATATATCTCACCGTCTGATCATGCGTGAACTTATAAACATCTCGCTGGGTTTTAATAAAATCTTGAATATTGTCATTGCCCCAGACAGGCCAATGATGCTGTGCAATCAATACATCGGATGCTTTGGCATGCTGCATTGCTTGGTCTAGATAGCCCACCCATTTTAAGGCATCACGGACTTTAGCACCCCGAAGGGTATAAAGATTATGCATGGTATGAGATAGAATTTCTGCGCCGTTATAAAGTTTCAATGATGGGATAGAGAACGTTAATTCTGCTGGTGCTTCTGAACCCGGCACGTTATAAAACACAAAATCCAAGCCATCAACCGTCATTTTCTGTTCTGGTTGAGTGATCAGTTGTGTAGGCTCAAGGATGCCCATTTTTCCCACAGCAACAGCCTTACCTAAACCTGTATCCACCAATCCTTCCGCATTTTTAGGTAGAAAAGTTCCATACATATAAGTCGCACGACGTATCATGGCTGAACCTGCCATCACATTTTCACTGGTCGCTTCTTCCATAAAGCCTTTTGGCGCAATAATTGGAGTTTTTCTAGCGTTAATTTCTTCGCTAGAAAGAACGCCTAATGCACCACCAAAATGATCGATATGGCTATGGGTAAAGATAATGGCTGAAATTTTTTGCTCACCTAAATGCTGTCTAGCAAATTTAAGTGCTGCTTCAGCCGTTTCTTTAGAGGTTAATGTATCCACAATAATCCAGCCAGTATCACCCTGAATGATGGTCATATTTGCCAAATCAAAACCACGAATTTGCCAAACTCGATCTGTTACTTTAAATAGCCCAACATTGTTGTTTAATTTTGCTTGTCGCCATAGAGTGGGATTAACGGTATTTGGTGCTTGATCTTGTAAAAAACTAAATGCATCAAAATCCCAGATAACATTGCCTTTCTCACTTTTAATTTGACCTGTTGGCTTGGCAATAAAGCCCTTTTGAGCCTGATTAAACTCAGTCATATCCTCTAAGTTATACTTCGCCTTATATGTATTATTTGATTCAATGACCGCTTTTTCTACTACAGTATTTGCTGCAAAAACAGAAAATGGCAGAATAAGCATCAATGAAACTGTTAAAAACTTAATTTTCATCTTCTTTCCTTTTTTTAAATAGAGGTGGTCCCACATGTTTGAACAACTAAAAGCTTATTTATAAGTGATACTCTGCTCTAGTTAAGCTACCTTATTTTGTTGTGGTAGCTGGTCATAGTAAAACTCATCTGGAGTCATTTTGTCCAGACTCGAATGAGGTCGTTTCAAATTATAAAATTCAAAATATGCGTTTAATTGCTTCTTCGCATCCAAAACATTGCTGTAGGCTTTGAGATACACCTCTTCATATTTAACGCTCCGCCATAATCGTTCAACCATCACATTATCAACCCATCGACCTTTACCATCCATGCTGATTTGGATGTCATTTGATTTCAATACATGGCAGAGTAAAACTTGAAGTGCGACATAAACCACCTAATTAATTTAAAGGGTTTATGGAGTATATAAAATTGTCATACCATCATCTTAACTTTGAAGATCGTACTGCATTAATGCTTGAGTCAAGAAAAGAAGGCTTTTCAGCCAGAAAATTTGCTGAACTCATTAAAAGACATCCTAGTACGATCTATCGTGAGCTTAAAAGAAATAGCATCAATGACGTTTATCAAGCTCGATATGCTTCTGATAACACCTTCGCTAGACGTAGACGTGGTCACAGAAAACTCAAAATCGATTCAATCCTCTGGAAATTTATTGTTGAAGCGATCCGTTGTTTATGGTCTCCTCAGCAAATAGCAAAGCGTTTAAAGACATTTCCTGATTTGGATCAAACAATGAATGTAAGCCATACAACGATTTATTCAACGATACGAGCATTACCCAAGGGTGAGTTGAAAAAAGACTTATTATCCTGTCTGCGTCATGAAAATAAAAAGCGAAAAGCTAACGGTGAACCTAAAAAAAATTCTATATTACAGGATATTAAAACTATTCATGAGCGCCCAGCCGAAGTTCAAGAAAGAAAAATACCGGGTCATTGGGAAGCTGATTTAATTAAAGGTAAAGACAATAAAAGTTCGATAGCAACACTTATTGAACGAAATACACGGCTCTGTATCTTGGCAACATTACCTGATGCAAAGGCAGAATCAGTGCGCAAGGCTTTAACTGAAGCTCTGAAATATTTACCTGCAGAACTGCGTAAAACGTTGACCTATGACCGTGGACGCGAGATGTCAGAACATAAAATACTCGAAGAAGATTTAGGCATAGATGTATATTTCTGTGACCCACATTCACCTTGGCAAAAAGGCACATGCGAAAATATGAATGGTTTAATTAGGCAATATTTACCTAAAGGGATTGATTTAAATCAGGCAGATCAGCATTATTTAAATCAAGTTGCCATGTCACTGAATACTCGTCCTAGAAAGGCGTTAGATTGGCTTACACCATTAGAGAAATTTGCTCAGCTTGTTGATTATCATATGGCTTTTGAAACTGTCGCACCTCATGTTTGAATTCGCCCCTTTATCATTCATATAAAAATATTGCCCCCTATACAATGTAAAATTCAGCTAGTCAAAAAGACAAAAAAATGATAAATATCTATAAATTACATTATTTTATAAATTAGATTTTTAAAAAATTCTGGAGGGGGTAATTGTGGTAAGAGAGGAATATTTGCGTTTTTTACAAACGTTTAATGTGGATTCTACATCAATAAATGCTAAAAAAATTGCTAATATTGTTTTAGATAATTTAGAAGAGCTAACTCAGTTATCAACACATCAAGGTCAAAGAATCCGAAGAATAATTGCTTTAGCTCAGCCTCAATGGAATGAAATCAGAACGGACATAACTATCATTAATTCGGCTAATTCAAATGATTATCAACGTATTAAACAATTAAAACATATGGTGGTTGGTCCCTTTAGAGGATTTGCACGTGCAGAAGAATTCAATTTAGATAGTCAATGTGTATTAATTTACGGACCAAATGGTACTGGCAAATCAAGTTTCTGCGAAGCACTCGAATATGGCCTGCTTGGGAGTGTTAGCGAGGCTGAAACTAAGCGTTTTCGAGATCAGGCTGAATATTTAAAAAATGCTCATGTTAATCAATTTACTCCCCCTCACATTATTGCTAAAGATGCAAATGAGGACGATGTAATTGTTGAACCCAATGCATCTAAATACAGATTTTGTTTTGTAGAAAAGAATAGAATCGATAACTTTTCTAGAATAGCAGCCCAAGCCCCTTCTAAACAGACTGAACTTATTTCAACATTATTCGGATTAGAGGCATTTACAGATTATGTTCGTAACTTTACTACCGAAATTGATGAAAGATATATAGATATTCAAGGAGAAAAAACCAAATTACTTGCACAAAAACGTCTTGAATTATCATCTGCAGAACAAATCAAGATAAACAATATTGCTGAGTTAGAAACTATTACACAGGAAGAACTAGCGCTCGCTCAGCGATATAAAAATAATTTCAGCTTTAATCTAATGGTTAGCGAAATTATTGGAACAACAGATTCTTTAGGTGCCATTCATCAACTAGAAAAAGAGTTACAAACACCTGTTCCTTTAAAAAGTAATTTAACAACTTCTGCCTTAGACATATTGATAAATAATATTCAAGTTAATATTAATCAACTTAATAGTCAACAACAAGAATTGGGATCGTATAGCCAGCAAATATCATTTAAACAACTATATGAAGCGGTTATACAGATTCAACCAAGTAATCCTGAAAGTTGCCCAGCCTGTCATACGCCCTTAAATCTAGTTACAATCAATCCGTACCTGCATTCGCAAGAAGAATTAGAAAAACTTCAACATTTGGCTAAAATACAAAAAAGAATACAGGACACTCAGCAAACCATAGGCCAACAATTATTTAGTCTTTCTCAAATAGTAAATACTTGTTTACATTTTTTATCAACTAATAATCAACTTGTTGCATATCAAATCCCTAATGGTATACAACCAACTCTCTCTTGGTGGAACTCTTTACTACAATATTTAGCAGATGGATATACCCCTTATCAACATATAGTCGCGCAGGTAAAACATCTCGAAAATACAGATCTTCTATCTAGCCAAGCTCAAGCAACAAGAAATTCAACACTAGAAGAATTAAATAGATTACGTGAATTTGAACGTCAAATTACAATCTTACAGACTCGTCGTAATACAGCTTTAAAGGAAATTTCAAAAGCAGAATTACTCATTACAAATTTCAATACTCAAAATGCACAATTAATCAACGAGGTGACCCTAGAAGAATCTATCCTACAAAGAAATCAGTCTATCTTAGAGGGATATACTGAATTCGTAACTAAAATAAATGCATATAGCAGACTTTTACCATCACAATTAGTTGCTGATTTAGGTGAAACAGTTACTACCCTATACAACGCATTCAACCGTTATGATGCTTCTCATGAAAAGTTAGCTTCGGTCAAACTTCCTTTGACACAGTCGCAGAAATTACTTATATCATTTCAAAAAGATCCAACAACATTTTTTGATGCCCTTCACATTCTCAGTGAGGGACATATTAGATGTATTGGATTAGCAATCTTGCTAGCAAAAAATATTAAAGAAAATTGCCCTATTTTAATTTTTGATGATCCAGTCAATGCAATAGATGATGAGCATAGAGCCGCAATAAGAGAAACCTTATTCAAGGACTCATTTTTCGAACAAACTCAAATCATTCTCGCTATCCATGGTGAAGAGTTCTTCAATAATACTCATCAAATGTTAGGTAAAGAGAGAGCCGCTATTTCGCAGTCTTATATATTCTCTCCCCATAAGCCTGATAACCATATATATGTACTTTCATTACAACGCCCTCGAAATCATGTGTTAGTAGCACGAGAATTGTATTCTAGAGGAGAATATAGAGATGCTCTTATGTCATCAAGACGAGCTTTAGAAAATTTATGTGATAAAACTTGGTTTCATTATGGAAAACATTGTGATAGGAATGACGGTTTAATTAGTGTATCAAGAAGATCTCCAGATCAACCCTGGGATTTAAGAAATCTCGCAGAAAATTTAAAATCTAAAATTGATAAGTCTCAAGCAAATATCCCTAAAAAAACAGAAATCGTATCCGCTTTAACATTGTTATTGGGTCCAAATGGCACCTCCCCATGTTGGCGTTATTTAAATAAAGGTACACATGATGAGGACAATTTACCGGAGTTCGACCAGCATATAGTTGGCAAGATAGTGTCATCACTCGAACAGCTAGATTCAGCACTTAATTGATGATCAATTATGACAAAATTTCACCAAATAACTTAAAAGAGGGTTCATGAGGTATGAAATTATTAAAAATTAAATTTTTATAATTTCAGTCTTATAGAATCCTAATAGTTAAAAATCTTTATTAATTGAATACTGTAAAAGATGTAATTTTTACAGGCAAACATCTAATTGAGTAAAAAATGGGCGAAATAATCCAATTTAAGAAAAAAAGAATTCCTAAAGGCCTAATAATCTCAGGATTGGGAGGCGTTAGTAATGAAAATGGACCTGTAGCTAAAGATTTAACACATAGTGATTTGATGTTTTATGGTCTTTATTGGGATAATATCGTTATTACTCAAATACCAATGTTTCATTTTACTAATAATGTGATTGAAGAATTTAGAAGTAATGGAGTTATTGAATTTTATACAAATGCCCCTCCGCCGCAAATTCATTCTTCCGAAATGCAAAGGTTGGCTTTAGAGTCTTTATTAGCATGTCAAAGCATAAGAAAGCAGACTACCGACTCTGATTGGATTATTTACAATAACGTTGCAGATGGATTTAATTCTATAGAATCTGACGATTTGATAGAGCAACATACCATTAGAATCGAAATTGCAAAATGTCTTCCCTATCCAAGTACCTATGTTCCCATAGATACTCTTAGAAAGTTTAGAGAAGATTATATTGATGAACTTGATAGACTTCATTTAGCAAAATATAGACTATTTGATAAAATTAGTTCATATGAAAATTTGGAAAGGAGAGATCTAGCCAAATCATATGAATTAGATGAGTTTCAA
This sequence comes from Acinetobacter sp. RG5, assembly GCF_031844265.1. GTDB lineage: Bacteria > Pseudomonadota > Gammaproteobacteria > Pseudomonadales > Moraxellaceae > Acinetobacter. The sequence continues at coordinate 292,175 of NZ_JAUZUV010000002.1, forward strand.
CGTGCAATAAGAGACTATGAATTCGCTTTTTCCTCTAAGTTTTCCTATTATTCAATGAAATCATTAATTAGTGATATCAAAAGTAATAAGTTTCAACTATTAGAAGCCAGTTTAGCTGCTGGAGACCTCTTGGTAAGTGGCCTTAGCCTATCTGGAACTTACAATCTTGGCAAAACATTCTTTAATATTTTTGGCTCAAAGCAAAAGATTCATGAAGCAAGGAAGAATTCACCAGAATTTCAATTTATCGGCTCTGCGATCAATAAAGGAATTATCTTACAGAAGTTTGATCATAGTTTATGAATAAATAGATAAATTGCAGATATTACGAAGAGACTGAAGGTTTTAGATATGAAAATTTAAAACCCAGTGAATGAACGTGAAATACATGAGACTACATTAAATGATCCAAAATTATATTCAGGCAGTAAATGCAAAATTTGTCACAGGTAAAACAACCGAACACAGCTTTCGAGGGGATCTACAAAGCTTAGTAGAGTCAATTATCGGCTCAGGCTATATGGTAATTAACGAGCCTAAACGTCAAAGATGTGGTGCGCCTGATTATATCATTGAGAAAAACAGTATTCCTATTGGATTTATTGAAGCAAAAGACATTGGTGATACAGACCTAGAAGGTAAGAAAAAAACAGGTAACAAAGAACAATTTGACCGCTATAAAGCATCTTTAAACAATATCGTATTCACCAACTACCTGGACTTCTATTTTTATCAAGAAAGTGAATTAGTTGCTAAGATTTCTATTGCTGAAATTTCAGGAAATCAGATCAAAGCCTTGCCTGAAAACTTCCCAATGTTTGAGAGTCTGATTAAAAATTTCAGTATCTATCTTGGGCAAACAATCAAAAGTCCGCAGAAATTAGCCAAAATGATGGCAAATAAAGCAAAATTACTTGCTGAAATATTAGAAAAAGCAGTAACCAATGATGAAGATACACAGGAAGACAGTACTCTAAAGGCTCACTTCGAAGGCTTTAAGCAGATTCTTATTCATGACATTAAGCCAAAAGGTTTTGCCGATGTATATGCTCAGACCATTGCTTATGGAATGTTTGCAGCCCGATTACATGACTCAACCCTCAAGACTTTCTCAAGACAAGAAGCTGCTGAACTGATTCCAAAATCGAACCCTTTCTTGCGTAAACTATTTGGTTATATCGCAGGTCCAGACATTGATGATCGTATCAAATGGATTGTTGATAGCCTGGCAGACATTTTCTTACATTGTAATGTTGAGGAAATCTTAAAGACTTATGGGCGTTCAACACGAATGAACAACCCAATTATTCATTTCTATGAAACTTTTCTGAGCGAATATGACCCTAAAGAACGTAAAAAACGTGGCGTATGGTACACACCTGAACCTGTAGTCAATTTCATTGTCAGAGCTGTAGATGAAATTCTAAAAACTGAGTTTAATCTTGCTTCAGGATTAGCCGATACAGCCAAAACTACTATTAAAATTAAAAACCCCACAACAGATAAGCGTTATAAAGATGGCTATATCACAACAGAAAAAGAAGTTCATAAAGTTCAGATCCTTGATCCTGCAACAGGTACAGGCACATTCCTTTCACAAGTCATCAAACACGTACATCAAGACTTTGAAGGGATGCAAGGGATATGGAGTAACTATGTTGAAAAGGATCTGATACCACGTTTAAACGGTTTTGAGTTGCTCATGGCGAGCTATGCAATGGCTCACTTGCAACTTAACTTGCTGTTATCAGAAACAGGATATAAACCACAAGGCAATATTCAACAAAGACTGAAAGTTTATCTAACTAATAGCTTAGAAGAAAGTCATCCTGATACTGGTACTTTATTTGCGAATTGGCTCAGTGCTGAAGCAAATGAAGCGAACCATATTAAACGTGATACACCTGTCATGTGTATTATTGGTAATCCACCTTATAGTGGTGAAAGTGCTAATAAAGGTGACTGGATTATGAGTTTAATGGAAGACTATAAGAAAGAACCAGGCGGAAAAGAAAAATTAAAAGAAAAAAATTCTAAATGGATTAATGATGACTATGTAAAGTTCTTACGATATGGGCAGCATTTTATTGAAAAAAATGGAAGTGGTGTGCTTGCTTTCATTAATCCTCATGGTTTTTTAGATAATCCAACATTTAGAGGGATGCGCTGGAATCTACTTAAAACTTACGACAAGATTTATACCATTGATCTTCACGGGAATGGGAAGAAAAAAGAATTTTCTCCTGATGGAAGTGTAGATAAAAATGTATTTGATATCATGCAAGGCGTATCTATTAATATATTTATTAAAACAGGAAATAAAAAGAATTCAGAGCTAGGTCAAGTCTTTCATTATGATGTATTTGGTAAACGTGAAGAAAAATATAATTTCCTTTCTGAATCAAACTTAAATGATATAAATTTCAATGAAATTAAACCAGTAGGGAAACAATATTACTTCATTCCTCAAGACATGACATTAAAAAGTATTTATGAGAAAGGTATAAAAATAAGTGACTTATTTCCTGTTCAGGGTAATGGAATAGTAACAAAGAGAGATAATTTATGCATTCAAGCTACTGCTGACAAATGTTTGCAATCAGCGCTAGACATAATTACGTTAGAAAAATCTAATTTTTATAAAAAATACAATCTTCCTGCTGATGTAAGAGATTGGAAATATGATTGGGCTAAAAAAGATATCCAAGATTCTTTTAAAGATCAAACGTGTGTAAAGCATATCAACTACAGGCCATTTGATAAAAAATATATTTACTACACAGGTAATTCAAGAGGTTTTGTAGGATGGCCTGTAGATAAAATTATGCGAAACTATTTACAATCAGAAGGAAACCTAGGTCTGCTTTGCACTAAAGCACATAAAGATCAATCTTTTGCTCATATTTTTGTTACTAATACGATCACGGAAGCAATTTTTCTTTCTTCAAAAACTGGCTCAAATGCCATGAATCTGCCTCTTTATATTTATTATGAGGATTTAACAACTGAAGGTAAAATATGTAGGAAACCCAACTTAGAAAAAAAATATATAGACAAAATAAGTAGCATTATAAAAAGAAAATTTTCGGATGAAATATCTACTGAAAGTCAAAATTTTTCACCTATAGATATATTAAATTATGTATATGCTGTTCTTCATTCAAGAATTTATAGAGAAAAATATAATAATTTTCTCAAAATTGATTTTCCACGAGTTCCATACCCAAAAGATCAAAATACATTTGGTCAATTAGTTGGATTAGGAAATCAATTAAGAAAACTTCATCTTATGGAAGACTCCACTTTAAAAGCTATTTTTCAATATCCTGAAAGCGGTGACAATATTGTTGAGAAGCATGTTTACAAAGATGGAAATGTCTATATCAACGATGAACAGTATTTTGCCAATGTTCCTGAAGTAGCCTGGAACTTCTATATCGGTGGCTATCAACCTGCACAAAAATGGCTCAAAGACAGGAAAGGTCAAGCTCTACAATTTGAAGATATTAAGCATTATCAGAAGATGATTGCCACGCTTCAAAGAACTTCTGAAATTATGGAAGAGATAGATCAAATAGATTTTATGTAAAAATACATTACTGTTAAATGAGTATCTTTAAAAATGCTCATTTAACATTGTATACAAAATTAACCAATACATACGTCCTGACATAATCTAGATGCCCCTTTTAACAGTTAAAAATCACACTAGGCGGAAAGGCCTATCAAATATTCATTTTTTAGATAATCACACTGGTTTTGTCGCAAAACTTTAAAAATGACAATATCAAGTAAGATGAAATAATTGGAAAAATCAAAGCATAAGATGAAATAAAAAACACCAATTATTAGTTGGTAGACTTTAAAATCATAATCTTACAAAAAACATTATTTCTCGAACAAATGTTGATTCAAGTATAAGATGAAATCAAGCTATCATGAATTCTGAACAAAGAAAATTCTTGGAGTTTTCGAGATGGCTAAGCATGGCGTTAGGCGTATTACCAATCGAGGGCGAGACCGAGTAATTGGAAAATTTGCTAGCTTAAAGATGCAGCAGATTATTCAATGGGAGTCTCAAATAGAAAGGGACTGTTGCTATTGGCTTGAGTTCGATAGAGATGTAATTGCCTACCGTTCACAACCACTAATTATTTCCTATATCTTTGAAGATAGAAAGCTGCGTCATACTCCAGACTTTGAGGTCATGCGTCATAGCTTACAAACAGGTCAATATCAATATTTAGAAGTTAAACCATATAAGAAAACAATGGAAGATGAGTTCAAACGCAAACATATTGCTCGCGCTGCGCACTTTCATCTTCACGGACATATATACGATTTAATAACTGATGAACATCTCCGTAAAGACAGTTACTTAGATAATATTCGACTTCTATACCGATATGCTCGCTTAACATCTAATCCTGAAATACTTTTAAAAATCAAACGAGCCTTACCAAATCATTCTAAACATACTCTAAAAGTACTACAAAATCATTGCGTTGATTTTGGAGCAGAAATGGAACTTGCGTATCTCTTACTCTACAACGGTAGCGCTAGATTCGATATGGAGAAGCCTCTTCATATTAATACCGAAATAGAGATGACATGGTATGTTGGAGACGATGATCTATGAGTAGCTATCAATTTTCTTATGGACACTATGTCGCTTATCAAGGTTCAGTATGGGAAATTGAAAGCCTTGATCCCAAAACAAAAATATTAAAACTTTCAAGAACAACTGATGCTCTGAAGATTTCAATACCATACTCAGAAGCATTAGGTCACCTAGTTAACAATCAACTTAAATTTATTGATCCTGAAACTGCTACCAAACCTTTAATTACGGCAGAACAACGTGCCTTAGCAGATTTTTCAACAAAATCATCAGAACAAAAAAAGGAGGCTGTAAGAAGGTCAAAATATCTAAATATTCTAAAGGAACTAAAAGTCCCATCTTTCACAAAAAAATATCTTGATCCACTTATTGCAAATATTGCTCTTCAAATTGGAGACCCCACACCACCTTCAGCAATTACAGTATATCGTTGGCATAAAAATTATAAGAATGCTAGTGAAGACATACGTTCATTAATCAAGAATGAGCAAAAAAAAGGGAATCGAAGTAAGCGCCTTGATCCAGAAGTACAACATATAATAGATACGACTATTAAGGATGTTTACCTGAAGGGCCATAAACCATCAATAACAACAGTCTACGAAGAGCTTAAAAGAAATATTTGGAAAGAAAATAAATTCAGGATAGCTAGTGAGGCCTTAACAGCGCCGAGTTTAACTACTCTAATCAATAAAATTAAAGCACTTGACCCTGTATTAGTTACTCTACATCGAGAAGGAAAACATGCTGCCGAAATGGAATTTAGAGTCTACCAAATGGGTGTCTCAACAACTAGACCATTAGAACGGGTTGAAATAGATCATACCCAATTGGATTTATTCGTCATTGATGATCAAACTGGTTTTCCTTTGGGCAAACCGTATATTACTGCCGCAATAGATCATCATACCGGCTCTGTCACAGGATTCTACATTAGTTTTACTCCACCAAGTGCATTTAGTGTCATGGAGTGTCTAAAAGTAGCTATATTGCCTAAAGTTGAAATAAACAAAATCTTTCCTTCTGTTAAAAATACATGGGATGTTTTTGGTGTATTCGAAACTTTAATCGTAGACAACGGTAAAGAATTCTATAGCATCGCGCTCGAAGAAGCGTGTATTCAACTAGGGATTAACATTCAATATGCACCTCCGCTCCAACCTTGGTTTAAAGCTTCCATTGAGCGGTATTTCTCAATTATAAATCAAAAATTACTCAATGGTATGGAAGGTAAAAGTCTAAAAAATCTTGGAAAATTTGCAGATTACAATCCTATTAAGAATGCAGTAATAGATTTCTCATCATTAGTAGAAATTATGCATATATGGGTGATAGATATTTTTCATCAAACTTTCAAAGAACGCATTGGTGATACACCAGCAGAAAAATGGCGTAAAAGTGTACTGATATATCCACCATTACTTCCCAAGAGTGCATTAGACGTGAATATTACTCTAGGACTTCATGACAAACGAAAAATTGTGAGGACTGGCATCTCCTATGAAGGTCTAATCTATAACTCATCAGAACTGGCTTTACTGAGGCAAAAAATTCTAGACAATCCAAATGTGACTATAAAAATAGATCCTTCCAATATTTCTCATATATTTGTTCTTGATCCAATCAAAGAGGAATATTTCAGTGTTCCAGCAATAAACCAGAAATATGCAACGGGTAAAACTTTATTTCAACATCAAGTAATCAGAAGGAATGCCCGTGAATACGCAAAATCTTCGGTAAATATGAATAATTTAATGGAAGCTGCTGATAGGATTGAAGAAGTTGTTGAAAAAAGTAAACATACTTCCAAAAACAGGAAAACACAATTATCTCAAAAAGTTGCACGCTACGAAGATATCTCTCAGAACTCAGTACTATCCTCTAAGTCAAATGAACAACTAAACTCTATTTATAAAGAAATGAATCGTTCTCCAGAAAATCTGGTCACCGAAGTTGAGAAAAAAATAGACCCTGTTTCTAGCGATAAAATACCACTCACATCATTTTATGATGAAGCGGATGACTGGTCTTCTGATTACAGCTTGGGAGGTATTAATAATGAGTGATTTAGCAGAATTTGTTGCAGCTAATGCAGATAAAATCAGAAAAATTGAATCTATCTTTATAAAATATCCTAGACTCACAAGCATTCTTGATTGCATTGAAGAATGTCGTGAAATGTCTAAATTTTCAGAAGAGCCTCAGTGTATGTTTATCACAGGAGGATCAGGCGTAGGAAAAACAAGTCTAATTCGACAATATTCTAGTCGTTGGCCGTCAATCGAAATGCCTGATGGTGACATCCATCCTGTCTTTAAAACATCTATACCTGCCAGCGCTACAATTAAAAGCGTAGCAACCGCAATGCTAAGTGATCTAGGTGATTTAGCAGCTACCCATGGAACCACTGTAACTCAAAGCAACCGTTTATATGCTTTAGTCCATCAATGTAAGGTAGAAGTCATAATTATAGATGAATTTCAGCATCTCATTGATAATAAGACACAAAGAGTTATTGGCTTGGTAGCAGACTGGATCAAGATGTTTATCGAAATTACTAAAATTCCAGTCATACTAATTGGTATGCCAGAATCGGAAGCCATTTTACATCAAAGCCCTCAACTACGCCGCCGATTCCTCACCAAGAAACGCCTAACTCCCTTTTTATGGGATAGTGAAGCCAACCGAAATGAATTTAGAAAATTTTTAGCTGAAGTAGATAAATCTCTTCCATTTGATGTGTATAGTAATTTAGCTTCAGAAGAAATTGCTTACCGTCTTTTTGTAGCAAGTCAGGGAACGGCAGCAAATATCATGTCATTGATAAAGCACGCTGCCTATGATGCCATTAGACATAATCATCCATGTTTGACTTTAGCGCATTTAGGCACAGCTTTTGATTCAATTCAATACGACACCACCCTCCCCAATAATCCATTCCTAGTAGAGACTTCTGTAATTTCTTCTTGGAAAGCAACAAGTAGGATTACACACTCAGAAATTGGCACTAATAATCGCGTCAAAGCCAAGCCAAAAGAATTGACAATCAGAGATACCATAACCCGCCGTTAATCGATTGATGAGCGTATGAAAAAACGACTATTAAAGCGTCCAGAACCTAATCTAGATGAAAGTATGATCGGGTACTTACTACGCCTATCGGATGCTAACTGTTATGAATCCTTGAATCCAATATTATCGCTTTTGGATGACAATGATTTTGAGGTAAAGGCTCATAAAATACGTGCTCTTTGCATGGGTAAATTGAATATAGAACGACTGTCTCATCTCACAAATACACCTCAAAATACTTTGAACAACCTAATTTTTCAGTCGATTACTCTCAATAAAAGCCAATATTTCAGAGTCGGTCATGCAAGCATTTCCGATGAGTTAATGAATTTTAGAAATCCCGCAATCTGTGTACAGTGCTTAACAGAGTCTTCTTATCATCGAAAAATATGGACAGTTGCATCTTATACAGTGTGCCTTAAACACTTATCTCTATTACAGGATACATGCTCGACATGTAATTCAGTATTTAGTTGGTCAAGAACAAACTTACTGAAATGTCGCTGTGGTGCTGAAATGAAAGCAGCAGATTCACTGCAAGTTGAAAGCTCTGAAACACTACTAGCAGATATGACTGCACAAGCAGTCAATGGCGATTCGATCAAAGGACATCCACTAGTCAAAGATATGCAATCATTTTATGCAGTCATTCATCTTGGCTATATTTTATCCAGTAGGTATTCTTGGTCTAATACAGAATTAGACCTTAGTTATCAAATTATAAGTAATAGGCACATTGAAGCTCTAAATGCGTTCAAACCATTTGCTAATTGGCCAGAAAGTTTTCATCAGTTTCTAACAGAAATTGTCGCAAGAAATCGTGCCATCTATCCAGCATTTAGTAAACCAGCTCTGCTCTTTCGCCTAAGTATGGCTTTGGATCGTTCTCCATTACGTAAATTACAACCTGACATCTATCAAGCGGTAGAGTCTGAATTAGAAAGTTTTATACGCACAGAACAAACGCCATCGATATTACCAAAGCCAAAGACTGAGAATCTGAAACAAGACAAGCTATTATCAAAAAAAGAAGTTAAAACTATGCTAGCCGTATCTGATTCTAGCTTTGATCAGCTTATCAAAACTAATTTAAAACCACCTTCGCTGGATGAGAAGTACTCACTAGATAATGTAGCTGAACTCAGAGATATATTATTGAGGTTAGTTACGCTAAATGAAGCAGCTAAAATTTTAAGGCTGTCACCCCACAATACAAAGAACCTGTTAAAGAGTGGAATTATTACCGCATTTCGTGGTCCTGATATTGATGGCTACCGTGATATCTTGATTGATACTAAGGTGTTAAATAACTTATTAAGTACTATTAGCAAATCAGTAAAATCAAAATTTATACATGAAAATATATCTCTTTCGCTTTATTTCAAGAAATATCACTATCATTCGATGCGGACACTGGATGAATTAATTCAAGCTGTACTTGATAGACGACTTTCTATAGTGAACTTTGATAAAGAAGCTGGTTTATTGGGTATTAGTTTTGATAAAAATGAATTACTTCAATTCATTGATATACAAACAAAAAATAAAGATAAAAATGAATTATTAGATATCAATGATGTTATTGTCGCATTAAATACCTACCGTGATGCAGTATATCGAATCATGTCAGTAGGCCTTTTAAAGTATAAAATGGCAAAAATAAATATAAAATCTACTCAGCGCTTTGTTTCACCAGAGGAATTAGCCCGTTTCAAAGCTAAATACATTTTGCCAAGCGAAATTGCAGAACTTTTTCAAACAAATGTTACCAACATTGCTGAGCGTATAAAGCACCTTGGCATAAAACCCATTTCAGGACCAACCATTGATAATGGTTTAGTTTATGTCTTTGAGCGTAAAGATATTATCAGCATCAACAAACAACAATTGGATAAAGTACAAGGTTATCAAACCCGCACCGGTAGGCCCAAAAAAGGACAAATGACTACAAAAAGCAAAGCCAAAACAGATTATATGGATGCGCAAGCAGTTGCTGAACTTTTGGGAGATAGTGCTAATATTCAAAAAGTGTCACGTTTAGTAAAAAAGGGTTTTTTACAAGCGGTGCAACATAATGGAGAATTGGGTAACAAACGTTATTTTAAATCCGAAGTAGTACTGCAATACCTTGCAGAATTCCAGAATAATCCGCGTCTTATAAAACTACAAGACATACCCACTTGGTTATCAATTGACAAGCGCAGACTCGAAATTGATTGGCTGAAATCAGGGCGATTGAGCTTAATCGATGATGGCTTAGGCCAGCGCTATGCCCATATGGATGACTTGGAAAACATCAAGAAGCTCAGGATATATGCGTTAAGTACACAAGAACTAGCTGAATCTACTGGAAAAACACGCCAAGATGTTAACAATGCAATCCGCCTTGGAAAAATTCAACCTATATCAGGACCCAATTATGATAGTTTTCCGAACTTTTTATTTGATCGCTCAAGCATTATCAAGCTTCTTTAGATTGCGAATGCAGAGACTTGATGATCTAAATATTTATCAACTTAAATTGCCGTTGACGAAATTGGGCTGAAACCATCATTTATGTTACATTATGTATCACTAAAATATTATATAGAATGAGATCTAAGGGAACTAATGAGCACTATTATAAACTTTTTAAGCAACCCAGCAGTTGGTGGAGTAGCTGCAATATGTACAATCCTCACAACAATATGGGGGATAATACAAACAATACGTGTTAAGAAACTATCACAAGAAATTAGTAATTTGAAAACAAGCAAAAAGACTGATACCGACCAACGTCAAGTTAAAACGCATGATCGTTCTACATATGTGGAACAGGCAAATGATATAACTATTAATCATGGATCAGACTGATATGTGTCCTGATCGTTCTACAAATATTGGCACAGCTCAAACTGTCACCATCAATCAAGTTGCACCAAATTTTCAAAGACGGCCAGCTTTAATATCTCAAGTAGTAAAGAGACTTTCATCACTAACGCTTATAGATGAGGCATTCACCAATCAGTTAGAACATACTTATAATATTGAAGCTAAACTCGAATATAATCATGTATTTAAGTATCGTCCTTTAATTGAAGAGTATGGTGAATACGGACACAATGTCATTAAAATATTAAGTACAATTGATCAAGAAAAAATTGGATCTGAAAAAAAAATCTTAAAATTAAT